>CAYQFN010000005.1:9469-29131 GCA_964416685.1 uncultured Thermotogae bacterium
AGGACGAGGATGTCTCGATCGATGTCCGCGAGCACCTAAACGGAACGTGGAAGATACTTAACGCAGGGGTAAGCTACAAGAAGAAAAACGGCGGCATGGTTACATTTGTGACTATAAAGCAGCCGTATGAGGAGGTCGACTCCAATACGATCGAGTTCGTGGTGAACGTTCCCGCAAATGGTAAGAGCGAGGTAGAATACACCGTTGAATACAACTACTGATCAACTGACAGATGAGGAAATGCTTGCCCGCTACAAGCAGGCGGTGGAGCGGGCGATCCCGCACATTCCGGTGAAGAACGGGGTGGTGGAGATCGACTCCCTGTGGGTGGAGACATCGATCCCCTACACCCTCCTTCGGGAGATCCTCGCGCGCAACGACCTCATCCTGCCGGAGAACGTTCAACGAATCAACACAATATCGCGTGTGCGTACAGGAGAAAATCGTGGAAAAAAGAGGAAACCAAGAAGACGCAAGAAGAATAAAGTTCGGCACTGACGGGTGGAGGGCAGTCATCGCCGATGGCTTAACATTCGATAATGTGGCGCGAGTGGCCGAGGCGACAGCAAAGTTCCTCCTCTCTGAGAAGCGAAAAGAGCTCGACATCTACACGGACTGGGGATCCCCCTATCGCCCTGCGGCGGACGGGGTGGTCGTCGGCTACGACATGCGATTTCTCTCGCCGGAGTTTGCGCACTATTTTGCCCGCGTACTGCACGACTCGGGCATCCCAGTGACGATCAGCGATGCTCCTGTTACGACCCCAGCGGTCTCCTACGCGGTCGTAAACCAGAAGGCAGCGGCAGGGATCATGATCACCGCTAGCCACAACCCGCCGATCTATAACGGCATCAAGTACAAGGCAGAGTACGGTGGGTCCGCTCCAAGCGAGGTAACCGATGGAGTGGAAGAACACCTCTCAAATGCCGTTCCAATCCCTCATTCTCCGGAAGGGACGATCGAGAAGGTTGATCTGAAAACACCCTTCCTAGAGAAGGTACGTACGCTGATCGATCCAGCGCGCCTCACTGCGTCGCCAGTGCACGTGGTGATCGATTCCATGTACGGCTCGGCCCAAGGGTACGTGTCGCAGCTTCTGCGCGAGTACGGCGTACCCTACACCCAGATCCGCGGGAGGCACGACCCTCTCTTCGGTGGAAAGAAGCCGGAGCCGCTTGAGGAGAACCTCGTTCCGCTACGCGCGGTAATCGCCGCCTTGCACAAGCGAAAGAAGGGGAACATGATCGGCGTCGTCACCGACGGCGATGGCGATCGCATCTCGGCGATGGACGAGAAGGGCGGGTTTATCGATGCCCACCGCACGTTTGCCCTGATCCTCCGCTACCTCGTCGAACAGCGCGGCCTGCGCGGATCGGTTATAACCGCGTTCAACCTGACCGACATGGTGCATGACATGTGTGAGGATTACGGCCTCGAACACATCGTCGTACCGATCGGCTTCAAACACCACTGCGAGCAGATCCTCAAGCGAGGCGACGTCTTGATCGCTGGCGAAGAGAGCGGGAGCATCGCCATTCAGGGGCACATCCCCGAGCGCGATGGCGTCCTCCACTCAGTCCTCCTCTCAGAGATCGTGGCCAGCGCAGGTAGGCCCGCGAGTGAGCTGGTGCAGTCGCTGTTCGATAAATACGGCCCGCGTTTCTACCACCGCCGTGATATCGAGGTGGAGGGGCGCCTGGAGGTCGTGGCAAAGCTAAAGGAGAACCCGCCAGAGACGTTCGCTGGGCGCAAAGTGACGAGCGTGGAGACGCTCGACGGGATAAAGCTCCGCTTCAAGGACGGCTGGCTCCTCTTCCGCGCCTCCGGGACGGAGCCGATCCTGCGGCTGTACAGCGAGATGCGATCAATGAAGGATGTCCATGAACTGTTGGCGGAGGCAGAGCGATTGGCGAGGGGAGAACTTAGGCTATGGTAGAAGAGAGGACTGAGAGGTACGACTTCAAGGAGATTGAGGAGCGCTGGCGCGACTTCTGGGGAGAGCGCGGATTCTTCCGCGCACCGACCGATGACATCGACAAGAAGTTCTACTACCTGAACATGTTCCCCTACCCCTCGGGCTCGCTCCACGTGGGACACGGGAGGAACTACATCATCGGCGATGTGGTCACCCGCTTCTATCTGATGCGCGGTTACAACATCCTAAACCCGATGGGCTGGGACGCGTTCGGCCTGCCGGCGGAGAACGCGGCGATCGAACGAGGGATCCATCCGCGCGATTGGACGCTCGATAACATTGCCCACGCCAAGGAGCAGTTCCGCGCCTGGGGGATCGAGTACGACTGGGAGCGCGAGGTCACGACCTGCCTCCCCGACTACTACAAGTGGACCCAGTGGCTCTTCCTCAAGCTGTACGAGCACGGTCTGGCCTACAAGAAGAAGGCAACCGTCAACTACTGTCCCACCTGCGATACCGTCCTTGCTAACGAGCAGGTCGTGGGTGGTGTCTGCGAGCGCTGCGGCACACCGCCGGTGCAGAAGACGCTCGAACAGTGGTTCTTCAAGATCACCGACTACGCCGATCGCCTCCTCGACGACCTGAAGGAGCTCGACGGCTGGCCGGAGAACGTGAAGAAGATGCAGGAGAACTGGATCGGTAGGAGCGTGGGGGCAGAGGTCACGTTCCACACGCGGGACGATGAAGAGATCGTCGTCTTCACCACCCGGCCGGATACCCTGTGGGGGGCGACGTTCATGGTCCTCGCCCCCGAGCATCCGCTGGTCGATAAGCTGACGACAGAGGAGCAGCAAGCGGCTGTGGCGGAATATCGTCTCCAGGCGGCAAGACAGACCGCGGTCGAGCGGACGTCGACCGAACGGGAGAAGACGGGCGTGTTCACCGGCGGTTACGCCATCAACCCGGTGAACGGGAAGGAAATACCCGTCTGGATCGCCGACTACGTGTTGATGACCTACGGAACGGGAGCGATCATGGCCGTCCCGGCGCACGACGAGCGCGACTTCGCCTTTGCCATCAAGTTCGGCCTTCCGATCATCCCGGTGATCGATCGCACCGATGGTGTGACAAAGAGCTACATCCCGATTGAGAGTGCGGACGAAGGGATCGAGCAGGCGCTTCAAGACGCAGGGTTCGAATTCGAAAAGAAGGAAGATGGCCTCTACCTAACGATGGACGCCGATCGGGCCGACGCGTATGCGAAGCTTGTGCAGGTGCACCTGAAGCCTGGCAGCTGGACTGAGGTTGTCGGCGGGCGCTGGCTGTTCATCTTTCATGATGAGCTGATCGAGTTCGACTCGGTCGAAGCGGATCGGCAGATCATGGAGCGCTGTCATGCGCTCGATGATGAGTCCCGTAAGTACCGCACGGTGATGGAGGCAATGTCGAGCTTTCCCTTCTATGCCGACGTCCTGTTCCATGCCGAGCACGGTAAGATCATCAACTCGGGTGATTTTAGCGGAACACCGGGAGAAGAAGCGACAAGCAGGGTCATAAAGTGGCTGCAGGAGACGGGCAAGGGAAAGGCGGCGATCAACTTCCGCCTGCACGACTGGCTCATCTCGCGCCAGCGCTATTGGGGAGCGCCGATCCCGATCGTCTACTGCGAGAAGTGCGGAGTCGTCCCTGTACCGGAGAAGGACCTGCCGGTGAAGCTGCCGGATGTTGAGTTCATCGGAAAGATGGGCCTGGCCGACATCCCGGGGTATGCTGAGACGACCTGCCCCATCTGCGGCGGCCCGGCGAAGCGCGACACTGACACGATGGACACGTTCGTGGATTCGTCCTGGTACTACCTGCGCTACATATCGGCCAAGAACGACGAGGTCCCGTTCGTGGTTGACGATGTGAACAACTGGCTCCCGGTCGATCAATATGTAGGCGGGGTCGAGCACGCCATCCTACACCTGCTCTACTCGCGCTTCATCACTAAGGCGCTGCAGGATATGGGCTACGTCAACTTCTCCGAGCCGTTCAAGCGGCTGTTTACGCAGGGGATGGTCTGTCACATGGCCTACCGCTGCCCAGAGCATGGCTGGCTATATCCGCACGAGGTGGTGGACGGGCGCTGCCCACACTGCGGGAAAAAGGTCGAGATATCGAACTTCTCGATGAGCAAGTCGAAGAAGAACGTCGTCGCACCCTCGGAGATCATCGATAAATACGGCGCTGACACGGAGCGTCTGTACACGTTGTTTATGGGCCCTCCAGACCGCGATATCGAGTGGTCGGAGGAGGGGGTGCGCGGTGCGTTCCGTTTTGTCAACCGCGTCTGGACGCTGGTGGTGGCGAACGCTGAGCGCGTCGCTGCTGCACCAACCAGCTTTGAGCAAGACCAGCTCAGTGAAGCAGGAAGGTCACTCTGGCGGCGCTACCAGCGCACGCTGAAGAAGGTGACGGAGGACATCGAGGGTCGCTTCAACTTCAACACTGCCATCTCGGCGATCATGGAGCTGGTCAACGACACCTACCGCTACGTGGACGATGGAGGGGACGACGGCCTGGTGCGCACCGTGATCGAGGGGCTGATCCTCATCCTCTCTCCGTTCACCCCGTTTGTGTGTGAGGAGATGTGGCAGCGAATCGGCCACACGAATAGTGACGATGACGCGATCCTGGATCAGGCGTGGCCGCAGTTCTCTGAAAGTGCCATCGCCGAGGAACAGGTGGAGGTCCCCGTGCAGATAAACGGTAAGGTCCGCGCACACGTGACCGTATCGATGGAGATAGCAAGCGATGCGGATGCGCTGCGTGAGTACGTCCTCGCAGAGCAGGCGGTATCATCTAGACTCGATGGGAAAGAGCTGATCAAGGCGATCGCCATTCCCGGTAAGATGGTGAGCCTTGTCGTCCGCTAGAGAAGCATGAAAAACTGGGGGGTGTTCCTCGATCGCGACGGGGTGATCGTCAGGCAGATCGATCATCTCAACCGCGCCGAGGATCTGGAACTGATACCAGGCGCGGGGGAGGCGATCGCGCGCTTGAACGAAGCGGAGATACCGGTGATCGTCGTCACCAACCAGGCGGGGGTGGCTAAAGGATACCTCACGATCGCCGATCTTGATGAGATTCACGTGCGACTGCACAGCGAGCTAGAGAAGCATGGGGCGCACCTGGACGCGATCTACTACTGCCCGCACCATCCACAGGCGACGGTAATCGAGTATCTCAAAGACTGCCCCTGTCGCAAGCCGGGGACAGGGATGCTAGAGCGGGCGAGCGATGAACACGGGATCGATCCCGCGCTATCATATCTTGTGGGCGATTCAACTGGCGATATCCTAGCAGGAGTGCGCGCCGGCTGCCGCACCATCCTTGTTAAGACAGGCTTTGCTGGAAAGGACGGGCTGTACGTGGTGAAACCGGATTTGGTTGTAGCCGATCTAGCAGCAGCCGTCGATACGATCCTCGTGGAAACGGCGGATCAGCGGTGACCGGACAGGAAGGAGATATAACACATGAGTAGAACAACGAGCAACGCCGAGTATATTGTAGCGTCGGAGCTTGTCTCCGACGTGCTGAGATTTGGCCCGTCCCGAAGAGCATCGCTTGGAAGCATCTGTGTTGTACTTGTTAGCTTATGTAGCGTTGGAGCTCGTCTCCAACGTTTCTTGCAAGAACGTTCTCCGCTATGTGGAGGCGTTTCATGAAAGCAGTCATCCTCTGCGCTGGTGAGGGCGAACGCTTGCGGCCGATGACGCTGATCACCCCTAAGCCGCTTCTTCCAATCGGAGATCGCCCGCTCATCGATCACACGATCGACTGGCTCGCCTCGTACGGCATCCATGATTTATTTATCAATCTCCATCACTTGGGGGACAAAATCGAGGCCCATCTCGGCCATGGGGGCAAGTATGGTGCCCGTATCACCTACTCCCACGAAGAGGAGCTGCAGGGGACAGCCGGCGCGCTGCGCGCGTTTTCAGACCTGCTCGATGAGCCGTTTGTAGTTGTCTATGGGGACATCCTCACCAGTCTTAACCTTGCCAAACTGGAGGCGTTCCACAATGCTCATGGCGGAACTGGAACGCTCGTAGTGCAGCGCACGGATCGCCCGCACGACTGCGACATCGTGGAGGTGGATGCTGATAACAAGGTTGTCGCTCTGCACCACGCGCCGGGTAACTTCTCGCACGGGAATCTGGGGAACGCGGCCCTCTACCTGCTGGAACCGCAGATATTGAAGTTCCTCTCACAAGAAGGGCCGGCCGATTTCATCATCGACCTCTTCCCGCGCGTGCTGGCGGCAGGCAGAGCCCTCTACGCCTACGAGAGCGATGAAGAGCTGCTGGACATCGGAACGCACGCGCGCTACGAAGAGGCGCAAAGGAGATTCGCATGATAATAACCCGCACGCCGTTTCGCGTCAGCTTTGCTGGTGGCGGATCAGACCTGCCGTCGTATTACCGCAAACACGGAGCAGCCGTCGTGTCGACGACGATCGACAAGTACATGTACGTCTCCGTAAACAAGCGCTTCGATGACTCGATCCGTGTATCCTACTCCGACACCGAGATCGTTGATCGCGTGGATGATCTGAAGCACGATATCGTGCGCGCGGCCCTTCGCAAGACGAGGATCGAGGGAGGGGTGGAGATCACGACGATCTCTGACATCCCGGCGGGGACCGGACTTGGATCGTCTTCTACCCTCACCGTTGGCCTGCTGCATGCACTGCACGCCTACGCCGATCGCTTCAGCGGGGCGGAGCGCCTGGCGCGTGAGGCCTGCGAGATCGAAATCGATACCCTCGGCCAGCCGATTGGGAAGCAGGATCAGTACGCCGCTGCCTACGGAGGCCTCAACTATATCCACTTCAACCGCGATGACTCCGTCCTCGTTGAGCCGATCATCTGCGAGCGTTCGACGCGCCGCCGGTTGTCCGAATCACTCCTCCTGTTCTACACGCACATGCAGCGCAAGAGCTCTGATATCCTCAACGAGCAGGTCACGAAGACGAGGCAGGGAAAGGCAAACCGGGAACTCGGCCTGCTGGTCCAGCTGGCCGAGGAGATGCATGAAGCGCTGAGTGAAAATCATCCAGAGGCAGTAGGAAAGCTGCTGCATCGAAGCTGGATGATCAAGCGCCAGATCGCAAGCGGGATCACCGACCCACGCATCGACGAGTGGTACAGATCGGCGCTCGAGGCCGGGGCACAAGGAGGAAAGATCCTAGGCGCAGGTGGCGGCGGGTTCCTCCTTCTCTACTGCGATCCGGAGGAACAGGGTCGGCTCATCCGGCGAATGGAGGCGCTCGGCCTGCGCAGGATTCCGTTCTCATTTGAGGGACAGGGGAGCCGCATCATCTACGTGGAGGAATAGCTAAAGAGCTTAGCATTAAGTTGCAGCAGATGGAAAAACATGAAATAAGGATCTAACTGGAGTTGGTTTTCATGGTACAATCCCGTGCACAGTTTCATTGCATCGGAAGTAACTTCGTACAACTGCCTGCCTCGTGGACACGACAGGCAGGCAAGGTACGTCGCTACATCCAGCTTCTTGTAGCGTCGGAGCTTGTCTCCGACGTTGAGGCATTTACGCTCGAGAGGGTGCACAGAGCCAGTATGAGTGACAACCTGACTTACCTGCGGCAAATCTCCGCCTTCCTCCCTTCGGTAAACTGTGGGCTATCCAGCGGAGGCGCTCTATGAAATACTACGTCAAAGAGTACATCGATAGACTGGAACAGGGGTTACGATCGATCGATCCAGAGGCAATTGCCGACGTAGTTGGGGCCTTAGAGCAAGCGCGAGTGGACCAGAGAACGCTATTCATCATCGGAAACGGCGGGAGCGCGGCGACCGCATCGCACATGGCAAACGACCTCCAGAAGCTGGCATCGCAAGGGAAGAAGCCTGGCTATCGCGCCATCGCCCTCACCGACAACGTCCCGCTCATCACTGCGTGGGGGAACGATGAGGACTATACCGCCGTCTTCGTGCGTCAACTGGAGGCGCTGGCAAGGGATGGAGACCTGTTGATCGCGATCACGGGAAGCGGCAATTCAGCAAACATCGTGCGCGCGATGGATTGGGCTAAGGATGCTGGGCTTGAGACGATCGGCCTCCTCGGGTTCGATGGAGGAAAAGTGAAAGCCCTGTCCGATCATGTTCTATTGTTCCCCGAGCGTCACTACGGGCGGGTAGAGGACGCACACATGATCTTGGAGCACATGATCGCCAACTACCTTGCCGAAATGCCTTGATATGTTCGCTCTCCTGCTACATTCAAAGCGCGAGGGAAAGTCGTGTTATCTTGTCTCCTTGTCAGCGTACATTTTGCTATCCGCGATTTTCAGCAGCCGCGCCAGGGAGAAATCGGTATTCGAGGTCCAGGTCGCCCAACCAATGTCTATCCCCATCTTGACTTCGGGAACGTTGCTCGCCGCCCATTCGGAGACAACCCGACGCAGGCGCTCAGCGAGAACCTCGATCTGCACGCCCGTTTCTGGGAGGATGATGAGGAATTCGTCGCCCCCATAGCGGATCACCCAATCGCTTTCACGGAGCTGTCCCTGTACGAGCTGCGCCACATCACGCAGAACACGATCCCCCTCTTGATGCCCCAACTGGTCGTTCACCCGCTTGAAATTGGCGAGATCGGTCATCATGATGGTGAACGGCCGCTTGTACCGCTGCGAGCGCTTCAACTCCCGTTGAATGGATTCATCAAAGTAGTGACGGTTGTACAGGCCGGTGAGCGGGTCACGAAATGCTCTCTCCTTCAGAAGTTCCTCTGCTTGCACCCGCTCCGTGATGTCGAGAATGTTCAGCATGAGGGCCGGTGCCCCCTCATAGTCCATCGCCAGGGACTGCAAATGCAGGGATATCGAGCCCCCATCCCTGCGAGTACCGCGTGTTTCCAAGTCGCCAGGAGATGGCTGTTCGTCTTTCTTACGCAAGGCCGTGCGGTCGTCAGGCGAGAATAGCTGCCACCACGGTTGCATGGCCAACAGCTCATCACGCTCATAGCCGAAAAGATCCAGCGCTCGATCATTGGCATAGCGCACGCGCCTCTGTTGTACAATGAGAACTCCTGTCATGGCATTGTCGGTTAGAAAACTGAAGAGCTTATGCCTCTCTGTCATGTTCTCTCGCTGTCGAGCCTCGACAAGGGCGATCGTGGCAACCGAGATCAAGTCCTCCAGCTCCTGCAGCTTGGCCGGAGTTGGCCTTCCTCCATCACGCGGATCATCGACTGAAACCTGCCCGATAATCTCGCCGTTGATCCGACACGGAATTAGCAAGAGGTCTTCTGCTCGCCAACCGTGAGAACTGATGAATCGTCTCCTGCTGGAAATTCGCGGTACGACTGAGTGAGGGGCACTCCCAGCAGGGATGTAATAGGAATTGCTGATGCGAAACGACGGTCTGTACTTGTCTCCTCGGATAATCCCCCCGCCCGCAATAAACAGGCGGATCTTTCGCTCATCATCACTTGTCAATCCTTCTGCCGCGTAGTCAAGCACGCGGGCAGTGGAATCGGGCGCTGGCGTGATCGCCTGGTCGTAGAACGAAACGAGAACACGCCGGTATGTAGAACGCTGCGCCACGCCACTGACAAGTTCCTCAAGTATTTGCTTGATCATTCCCCCAGATCCGCCCAGAACCCGCTCGCTTGGATCATCTAGCCCCCGTTACCGTTCAGTAACACAACATACCACAGTCGCCTTATCCTACGCAAGTGAAAGAAGAAGAGTGACGTTTGTCCCAAATGGTGCGGAAGAGATACCTCCTTCCTCCGACAATGAGGACTACGATGATAGGAGGAGGTACGATCATGGAACTGGAAGAATGGCTACGCCTTTACCAGGCTCTCAGCACAACTGCTGGGGTGAAAGAACGCGGGTACTGGACGATCGCCGGGATCTTCCTGCTAGCCAACTGCCTGTTGATCTTCCCACTATCCTTGTTTCTCTTCTCCTACACTGTCTGGGAAGGGAGATTCTTCATTACAGTCCTTGCGGGGATTGGCGTCCTCGTGTGCATCGCCTGGGCATTGAGCCAGAGGCGATCCGCGCAGGAGATCGAGCACATCTCAGGTCTATTGCGGAGCATAGAAGGACAGTTCGCCGGAGGAGACTTTCACCGTAGCCTGCATAAGCTCCTTGCGGGGGAGGAGGTCTGCATTCCGTCAACTTCATGGAAGTGCAACGAGTGGCATCCGGAAGTGGCTCACATGGGACCGGTCACACGCGTACTGCCACGCGTTTCGATCTCGATCCTCCCAGTAGTCTTCCTTCTTGCCTGGACAGCACTGGCCATTATCTCCTGGGTCGTCTAGCGCAACTTGCAAACGCCTTTCTCCTGAGGAGTGTCGGCAACATCCAGTTTGAGCAAATAGATCGTGATCATCGAGTCTCATTCGTTGTTCTCGAAGTACTCAAACGCATCAATGATGTCCAGGTACACTCCGTCGAAGCCAGCATCGAGAACCTTCTTTAAGTATGAATCCTCGTTTCCGAAGATAATCCTCTGCCAGTCCGAATCCCAGTAGCGCACCTTGTAGTTCCCCTCCCAGTTCGCGTTCTCTGTTTCCAGCCACGAGGGAGGATTGACGCTCCATGCAGGCTCCCAGTAGTAACGATAGTCCTCCGCCTCCCCTATGCTCATGTAGGCGATCACGAGGCGCATGCCGCCGTTCCTCTTCACTCTTATCGAGTTGACATCATCCCGCGAGAGCGCAACCCCATCGTCGTCGAACAGATCGATGATCACGATATCGTAGTTTGTACCCCTGATCGCGTTCAGGAAGGCCTGTTTATTGGGAAAGCCTACCGGGTTGATCAGGTAGAGAAAGTTCCTCGCATCCGCTAGCAACGCGATATCATCGCTGTTCTCCCCGGTTGGCACAGCCGGATAGGCGGGTATATCATCGAGCTCTCGCCTGTCCGCGGCAAAGGAGATGTACCCGCACTCGGCGCTGCGTTCGTAGGAATCATCGACAAAGGCGCGATCCGCGCAGTAGTCGGTGACAAGCACCGAAATACCACGTGTCTCCGCCAGATCCATGAACGGTAGCCACTGCTGCGGTGACTGTGCCCGGCGTTGGTTCATTGTCACCGGCGTATCCATAGAACAGATCTTCACGCCCGATCCCGTCGATCGAAGCGATGTAGGACTTGACCGGTGCGCCCGAGGGCGTTCCGTCCTCTGTCAGGAGTTCGTGCCCATTCTGAGGGATGACAAGAAAGGACGGGTCGAGCGCCTTCGCGTAAGAGCTGATCCCCCCTACAAACTCGCGCATTGCCTGCCTGTAGTCCATGAGTAGATCCCCCGGCGGGTGAGCACACGAGTGCGCGCAGCCACCAGTAGAGAATGTCCCCACTAGCAACAGCAGCAGGAGAAGATAAGACACGGTGTGCTGTAGCATGACTAACACCAGCCCAAGTTAGCATGCCGCTAGTGTAGCACAGACCGGGGGAAGAGAACAGCTCCCACCCCCTCCAGTTCCTGCTCCCTTGGCGCTTGGTGAAGTGATCAGTCGTTCGTCTTCTGGTGGAGGAGGAAGCTCGACACCACGACCGTCAGCAGGACAAACGTCAGCACGCCGGCGAGACCGAGCGGCTCCTGCCATGGAGCGAGCCCCTTCACCATCACCGCTCTCAGAAGCCGGTTGGAATAGGTGAGCGGCACCAGGTAGGAGAGCGGCCGCAGCAGCTTGGGGATCGCCTGCAAGGGCCAGATCATCCCCGAGAGGAGGATGGAAGGGACGACGATCAGCGGATAGAACAGGACCGCCTGCGCTTCGGTCTGAGCCACACTGGAGAGGAGTGTTCCCATCCCGACGCTCCCTACAGCAAACGCGGTCACCGAGGCCAGCGCCCAGAAGAGGGAGCCGTTGATCACGATCCCGAACACGGCCTTCCCGATCGCGAGGACGAGGATCGATTGAACGAGGGCGATCAGCCCGAAGGCGACGATGTACCCGAGGATGAACTCCCCTCGCCGCACCGGCGACACCCACACCCGCGAGAAGGTTCCGTCCACCTTCTCCTGGACGATGGAAAGGAGGGTGAGGAGCGTGGAGACGAGCATCACCACAAGGCCCATGATCGCCGGGGCGAAGCTGTCGATGAACCGCACCTTCACCCCGTACAGGTATTGCGTTTCAACATCGACCGGGCCCCCTTCCCCGATGTTCATCAACGCGTCAGCTAGCCCCTTCTGCACGGCGGCTACAATCTGCGGATCGGACTCATCCAAGGTCAGATCGATCCTCCCCTGCGCCGAGGTCGCTACCCCCATGGCGAAGTGAGCGTAGTACAGGTTGGTGAACTTTTCTGGAAAGCGGATCACCGCCTGGTAGTGCTCGTGCAGGATGAGCGCTTCCGGATCGTAGGAGGCCGGATTCAACGTAGTTAACTGAAACGTGCCGTCTCTTTGCAGATTGTCGATGATCGAGCCGGTGAGGTCCGTGCCGTCAGCATCGATCACTGCAAGGCGAATGTCATGTATCTCACCGGAGAAGGAGAACCCGAACAGGATCATGCTGAGGACCGGGATGACGAACATGACCACAAGGACGCGTTTGTCGTTCCAGATCTGGCGCAGGACGCGGGAGACGACTGCCCTGATGCGAAATAGGCTACGCGAAAGGCCTGTCATATCGTCCCTCCTTCATCGTGTTGAGTGATGTAGAGGAATACCTCCTCCATCGACGGGGATTTCCCCATGTTCGGCACCTGCGCCTTGAGATCCTCCGGTGTCCCCTCGGCGATCAACCTTCCTCGCCTCATCATCCCCACGCGACTGCAGCGTTCAGCCTCGGCCAGGTAGTGCGTGGAGAGAAGGATCGTCCTTCCGGCGCGGTTGAGGAAATCGAAGTGATCCCAGAACTCGATCCTCAGGGCCGGATCGAGCCCGATCGTCGGCTCATCGAGCAGGAGAAGCTCCGGCTCGTGGAGAAGCGCGCAGGCAAGGGACAGGCGCTGCTTCTCCCCTCCGCTTAAGCGGTCTGCACGCTGCTCCCTTAGATCCTCCATGTGCATCAACGCGAGGAGTTCCTCCGAGCGGGATGCGATCTCGCGCTTGCGCATCCCGTAGATCCGCCCGAAGAAGATGATATTCTCCATCAACGTGAGATCGCGGTAGACGGCGTGCTCCTGTGGCATGTAGCCGATGCGTGCTTCTATGGCGCGAAACTCCCTCGGGACAGATTTCTTAAGAACAACTACCCTGCCCTCGCTTGGGCGCAACAACCCACATATCATCCGAATCAACGTCGTCTTTCCCGCTCCGCTCGGCCCGACCAGGCCGTAGATCTCTCCCTTTTGCACCTTGAGATCGACCCCATCGACCGCGCGGCGGGTACCGAACAGCCTTACAAGCTCCGTGGTATCGATTACGTTCTCAGTCACCGCTTCCCTCCGGTGAAGCGAACGTATCGTCGGGGACGCCCTCATTCACCGCAACCTTGACGTAGGAGATTACGTTCACCAACTCTCCGCTCCCGTTGTAGGTCTCGATGCGAAGCGGAAGTGTGACCCCGCTAACCGCCGTGGCGTCGAGGAAGCGCGCGTCCACCAACAGGTTCCCGTCCACGTCGTACAGGATACGCCTCAGCGCCAAGAATGCATCCGGGTCGACCCACAAGTCGATCTTCCCGTAGACGGCAGCATCGCTCGCTGGCAGGCCATGGATGTGATATGCATCACCCTCATCTTCCACGCGGGTGAATGTGTAGTCGTCGAGCATGCTGCTCACGCCGTGCAGGATATTGCGAAACATCAGCCACGGCTGCTCAGCGGAAGAGAGCTCGGCAAGATCCTTCTCGAACCACTTATCTATCGCGGTAACGTACATCCACATCCTGTCTCCGACGATCAGAGTCACGTTCCCTGCCAGGTATTCCGGTTCGAGGTACTCCAGACGCATACTGTCCGGCTGCTTGAGCGTGAGCCGCATTTGCTGCGTCAGTGAGACAGCCCCATCCTTGTAGGTCTGCACGGAGATGAGCGCGTTGAGGTCCTCGATCCCCTCCGCAGCGCTTTCCATCCGGTCTAGGATGTCTGCAGCCGTAAGCATCCCTGCCGTACAGCCGAGGCTTGCCATCAACACCAACACAAGGATGGCAATTCCCGTCCCAATAAGCTTATTTCTCATCTCTTCCGCTCCCCTTCTTGATCTCCTCGCGCCCCTTCTCCGTCAGGATCCCCTCGTAGAATACGATGCCGATGGTGCCCGCTAAGTTCGCCGAGAAAGCGCTGATCGACGCCATTCCTCGTGGGTTGACCACGGTGCGGGCAATCCCCAGAAGGAGAGCCAGCCACACATCGGGGTCCAGATCAGATCGCACAAACCCCTCCCCCTGCGCCTCCACGACCAGCTCCTTCATCCTTTTTAGGCGAGCGTTGCGCAGAGCATCGATCCGCGCCCACAGCGTTGGATCGAACTCTTCCACCTGTGAGAAGATCCGCTCCTGCAACTGGGGGAGGAGATCCGTCATGAACGAGAGCAGGGTCCTGAGCTTATCAATGGCGCTCCCCTGGCCCGAGATGATCTCGTCCCAGCGGTCCAAGCTCTCCTTGAGAAGGGCAGTGAGGATCGCCTCCATCAGGGCATCCTTGTTGGAGAACTCGTCATAGATTGTCTTCTTGCTCACCCGCGCTCGCTTGGCGATGGCATCTGTTGTCACAGCCTTGTACCCGTGGGCGAGAAGGAGGTCCCCTCCCGCCGCAAGTATCCTCTCCCTCTGTTCCATGAATGCTTCCTCTCTCCATGTCCCGCGTGTACTAATATCGTACTTTTGGTACAGTAACACAATACCTGCACTCTGTCAAGGATCTCAATCCTCTAGACCATACTCCTCGCATGGCTGAGTAGGGACACGAGGCATCGCGCAGACTGCGGTATAATGCTTCCATCGGGAGTGATCATCGATGCTGCACTGGCTGAAGGAACGAAGAAGGCAGAAGCTGCGAGGACGCCAGTTTCCCGCGGCATGGCGAGAGATCATGGAGCACAATGTGCCGTTTGTCCGCCATCTTCCGCCCTCTGATCGCAAGGAGCTGGAAGAAGACCTGATGATCTTGCTAGCCGAGAAGAACTTCGAAGGGGCAGGGGGCTTAAAGATGACCGATGAGATTAGGATCACTATCGCCGCGCAGGCGTGCATCCTCCTTCTGCACCGCAAGACCGATTACTACCCCGGGCTGTACTCGATCATCGTCTATCCAAACGCGTATATCGCACCCCAGAAGGTGCAGCAGGAGCGGGGAATCATCGTCGAGGGGATGCAGCCACGGTTGGGAGAGTCCTGGACGCGCGGAGCGGTCGTCCTATCATGGAACGATGTGCGTTCCGGCGCCGCGGATATCCACGATGGGCACAATGTTGTATTCCACGAGTTCGCCCATCAGTTGGACGCTCAGGACGGTTCGATGGACGGTGCGCCGATCTTAACAGATCACTCGATGTACGCCACCTGGGCTCGCGTACTTGGACAGGAATACGAACGCTTGCAACAGGATACTGCCCTTGGCAAAGACACGCTGCTCGATCAATATGGGGCGACAAATCCCGCCGAGTTCTTCGCCGTGGCCACTGAATTCTTCTTCGAGAAACCACGGCAGCTTCGAGCGCAACTGCCACAACTCTACGACGAGCTACGTCGTTACTACAAACAGGACCCGGCGGAGCTTACGATGTAAATGGCGTTTTGGTGGTAACAGCCTGTGCCTACAAATGATAGGAGGCTCTACGCTCGCCCGCTGGTTGCGATCAGGTATCAGCCGTTAGCTCACTGCCCGGCCTGTGCTCATCACTGCGTTTCATCTTGGTGCTCTTTGGTGCGCCAGCCACGCATCCGCTCTCATAAGGGAACAGCTCGACGTTGCACACCTCGTTAAAGTAGGCCTCCACGAGGCCCAGGATATCCGTGCCTTTGTAGCGTGCGCAGCTTGTCTGCCACGTTGAGGTATAGCGGGGTCCAACGGATGTTCCCTCGCTTTGGCATTGAATAGTGCAGCAGCAAAGACTGACTCCTTGCCGGTTTCACACTTCTCCGACAGCTGTTCCATCAGTGGGCACACCTACTACTACCCTATTGGTGATTCCTTACAACTAGCCTGCTTTCGTGGCTTGAACGACCGATCCGCATAACTCCTACATAATACAAACGGTTGCCGCCGAGGACAAGCTATGTTACTTATCTCTTAGTGAACACAATAGGACCAGCAAAACGAGAAAACCCTGAACAGAAACCGGCTTTCTGATTTCGGGCAGGGGAACATCCGGTCCAACATGCGCAACGTTGGAGGCAAGCTCCAACGCAAAAAAGATCATGGCTTCTCGTAGCGTGCCCAGCTTGTCTGCCACGTTGAGGCTTGTTGTCATCACTGCAGTTTTCCGAGATGCGCTGGTTATCGTTGCCCCTCTATCCCCCACTAAAGACGACAGGAAACAATGTAAATCAATCCGGCAGAGCCTCAGTCGGCAAGCACCTCACTGAACACGCGCTCGAAGTTAGCGTAGCAGACCTTCTCCACTTGGCGGGTGCGGAGCCCGGCTGCGAGGAGGAGGTCGGGGATCTTTACGTAGTCGGCGATGGTGTCGATCCCCTCCGGGGTCTTGCTAATCCCATCCAGATCACCGCCGAGCCCGATGACGTCTTCGCCACCGACCTTTATTGCGTGGTTCACGTGGCGAGTGATCCAATCGATCGATGGTCGAGGAAGCGCATTCACCTCAGCGCGCAGCCTCTTCTTCTCCTCTTCCGTCGTACTCGCCTCAAGAGTGCGCTGCCAGCGCGGGAACGCCTGTGCGTAGTAATCCGGGGCGAGGAAGGACGGTGAGAGGTTGATCCCCATCACGCCTCCGTGATCTGAAAGAGTCCGGATCATCTCGTCGGTAAGATTGCGCAAAGTTGGACATAGAGCGCGGCAGTTGGAGTGGCTGGCGATGAACGGGCGCTTCGTGATTTCACAGACGTCCTTAAATGCGGAATCGGAGAGGTGGGAGACGTCGACCATGACATGCAGCTCTTCGGCAAGCTCGACGAGCTTTCTCCCCTCGTCGGTGAGCGGGGTGTTCTTGCCAAACGCGGTCCCGGAGAACGGGTTATCCTGCCAAGCGGGGATGATGTCGCGAACACCTAGGTCAGAAAAGTGACGTAGATTTTCCGCCCTTCCTTCCAGCGGGTCGGCTCCCTCCAGGCCGATGATCGCGGCGATCGGGCCGCCGTCGCACGCCGTATGAAGCTCCGAGGCGGTGCGGACGATGCACATGTGTCCATCGCTTTCCTCTGCCATCTGTTCGATCGTTGCGATCATCGCTTCGGCGCGCTCTCTCTCATGATTGGGATGCTGCTCGCTCAACACGAAGCAGGCAAAGACCTGTGCGCAGGAGCCCGCTTCAACCAGTTGAGGAAGGCCGATGTGGCCGCCCTTCCCTGTTGAGAAGTCAAGCTCGCCATCCAGAACCTTCATCGCCGTATCACAGTGGGTATCGAAGAATCTCATGTCGTCCCCCTTGGGCATAGCAGCCCGTTTCAGGGGATCTTATTCGCTGGATGTGCAAGTCACAACTGGGAAGCCGCTTCTTGATCCAAGATGAGTGTTACGTCGGGATGCAGTTGCAACACCGAAGCAGGTACTTCCTTGGTGATAGGCCCACCTATTGCCCTCTTTGTCGGGAGGGCCTTTCCCTCGCCAGAAGCGAGGAGAAGGATCTTCCTCGAACGCATGATCGTTCTAATCCCCATAGTAATGGCTTGTACAGGGACGTTTTCGATCCCGCCGAACTGCGGTGCTACACGGTTTCGCGTCGTGTCCGATAGCCGCACCAGTCCCACTGTCATTCCCCAATCCGTGCCCGGCTCGTTGAACCCGATGTGCCCGTTAGGCCCGATCCCGAGCACCTGCAGGTCTATCTTTCCATAATGGTTAAGATCTTCCTCATAGCGTCTACATGCTGCCGTCGCATCCTTCGTACTTCCATCTGGAATATACACATTCCCATCTGTAGCGTTAACGTGCTCGAATAGCTTTTCGCGCATGTAACGGTGATAGCTCTGGGAGTGGTCGGGAGGGAGGCCATAGTACTCATCTAGGTTGAACGTGACGACACGGGAGAAATCGAGGAGCCCCTGCTTGTACATGTTGACAAGCTCCTCGTACATCATGGTTGGGGTATCCCCGGTGGGAAGGCCGAGCACGGACTCTGGATTGAGGAGCACCTGCCGCGCCACGATCCGTGCCGCCTCTTGGCTCATCTCCTGATAGTCGTCCTTAACGATCACGCGCATAGACCACGTCACCCCCGATGATCGTGTAGTGAATATTGAAGTCCGCGTCGAAGATCACGAGATCCGCGTCCTTTCTGACCGCGATGTTCCCCTTACGGTCGGCGATCCCTAATAGCCGCGCTTGGTTTAAGCTTGCCGCATTAACCGCTTCCGGGAGCGAACAGCCGCTTGCAGCCATGAAGTTTTTCACTGCTCTGTCCATAGTGAGCGTGCTCCCCGCGATCGTCCCATCCGCCAACCGGGCGGTCGCATCCTTGACGAACACCTGCAACCCACCCAACTTGTACTCTCCATCTTCCAGCCCGGCGGCGCTGATCGCGTCGGTAATGAGGCAGATTCGATCCGGCCCTTTAGCCTTATAGAGCAGCTTCATCGCTCCGGGATGGACGTGGATCCCATCGGCGATCAGCTCGGTCATGACATCGGAGACTAGCGCAGCGCCGACCGCCCCGGGGGCGCGGTGGTGGAACTCGCGCATCGCGTTGAACATGTGGGTGAAGAGCCCTATCCCGCGTTCGATCGCGGCGTTCGCCTCTTCGTAAGTTGCGTCCGAGTGGCCGAGGGACGGGACCGCCCCGATCTCCTCGATCCGTGTTATCAGTCGCTCTGCGTCGGGCCGCTCCGGAGCTAAAGTCACGATCTTGATGAACCCCTCATGGCCTTCTACCAGCTCGTTGAAGCTATCAATGGACGGCTCGACGATGTATTCCGGGTTCTGCGCTCCTTTTCTTTTCTCCGAGATGAACGGCCCCTCGATGTGCATTCCGAAGACCGCGGGATGATCGGCGTGCTTCACCCGATCGATCGTCGCCCTTATCCTGGCGATCGGTGCGGTCACCGTGGTCGGGAGGAGTCCGGTCGTCCCGTGCGAGACGTAGAAGTCAATAACCTGGTTTATCTCTTTAGGGGTAGCATCCTCGAAGTTATACCCTGCACCGCCGTTTACCTGCAGATCGATGAATCCGGGAGAGATATAAAACCCTCGAGCATTGATGGTTCGCCCTTTAATTCCCTCCGGAATCTTTCCTAAATGAGCGATAACGCCGTTATCGACGAGCAAATCCGCGTTCTTGAGCTCATTGTGAGAGGGTAAAACAATAGTTCCATTACGGATTAACAATCTATTCATCGATAATCGCCTCCACGCTGACGTCGTTTACCAATGCCCGTATTCGGGGAATTTCACTTTTGCCACGCTCACGCGATGGATGGACGCGGTTGGTCAAAAGCACCACGACGAGGTCATCCCGTGGGTCGATCCACAACGAGGTCCCGGTGAATCCGGTGTGGCCGAAGGCATGCTCTGAAAGCAGGTCGCCGGCGGAAACAGTGCTTTGACCTTGAAGGAGCCAACCTAAGCCGCGATCTGTCCTTTCTAGGCTGTCTGCGTAAGAGATGAACTCGAATGTAGCCATATCCTCCTCCTTAAGTCGTAGACACTC
>CAYQFN010000006.1:0-10919 GCA_964416685.1 uncultured Thermotogae bacterium
TCGCCGAGTTCGATCACAAGATCGGCCGGCCAGGCGTTCATGGCATCTACGCACGCTTCCAGGCGCTGGGGATACGCGGTCATCACCTTTCCCTCATCGGGCGAGTCGGTGTCGTGGGCGTGGAGATCGGTGAAGATCCCGACACGCAATACCCCGCTGCTTGTATCACCTGCAATAGTAACGAGCGTCAGGCTCGCGACGAGCGCGATTCCCAATAGCGCAGCTAACAAGATCTTTCTTCTTTTCATCTTCTCCTCCTTCGTCGATCGACCTTTTCAGCCTAGCACCAACCGCGGTGGTTGACAAGCATCGCGCAGATGCTACCCTATGTGGACACTTGGCAAAAGGAGAGTGGGATGGAGATCAGTCAGATACAGGAGGAAGTGCACCGCACAGCGGTGGAACACGGATGGTGGGAGAATCCACGCCCGACCGGCGAGGTGTTGATGCTGATGGTGACGGAGCTTGCTGAGGCGATGGAGGCCTACCGGGACGGTAACCCCGAGAGTGAGAAGATATCCGGATTCTCCCAGATGGAGGAGGAGCTGGCCGATGTCATCATTCGCCTGCTTGACTACGCTGGCGGCGAGAATCTCGATATCGAAGGGGCGCTCCTGGCGAAGATGGCCTACAACGAGAAGCGCCCCTACAGACACGGGGGAAAAGCGGCGTAGCGGTCGGGGCCAGATACACTCGGCAGACTCGGCTGGAGTCTACCATTGCTTTTTGCATTCGTGGCTAGAATTTTGTATCGCTAGGCTCGAATCATAATTTCAAGCATTTTACCGCAGAGAGCGCGGAGAAATTGAGAGATCGGGAGAAGAAAGGGAGACACGGAGACGCGGGGAACCCGTTATCACTCGCTCAAGAGTTCCAATCACTCAATCACTCACTCGCTCAATCATTCAATCCCGCTGACCCCGTTTCAGGCCGAATTCGAATCCCTTGAGGTTCGCCTCGACGATTTTCACGCCCTTGCCGGAGAAGACCTTTGCGATCGCCTCACGCAGCGCGGATTTGGATATACCGATGAACGGCGAGCCCGCTCCGAGAACGACCATGTTCGCACAGCGGATCGAGCCAGCCTCCTTGGCAATAGCGACGGCATCGACCAGCAGGTAGTGCGGCAGCGCCTCGATGCGCTTCCGAATCTCATCATCCTGTGGGTATGGATCGACGTTCTTGAATGCCACGGAGTTTGTGACGAGCATCCCGTCACTCTTGAGGAATTCCAGGTAGCGCAGCGCTTCCAGTGGCTCCGTAGCCAGGATCAGGTCGGCCGACCCTTCCATAATTAGGTCGGAATGTATGGTGCTATCGCTCAGGCGCACGTGGCTCTGCACAACGCCGCCACGCTGTGCCATCCCGTGGACCTCGGCCTGTTTTAGGTTGAGCCCCAAGGCATGGGCCGCCTGCGCGATCACTGCGGCGATCGATAGTAGCCCCTGCCCGCCTACTCCAGCGAGGATGATATCCTTGTTCATTGTTCCCCTCCCTTGCGTGCATGGCGACGCAGCGTCTGTACGCACTCTCGCACAGCGATGACCACCGACGGCCCCTGATAATCGATCTCTTTGGCGATTGCAGCTACATTTTCGTGGTGGTTTTTGGGGAGCGGAACGATCGTCTTAATGTGCTCCTCTCCCACTCCCAAGCCACGACAGATCGCGGCGATCCTGTTTGTGGCGTTCGATTCTTGGCCTCCGGTCATCGCGACAGTGAGGTTATCGAGGATGATGATCGTCACTGGCGCATTCTCGCTTACGCAGTCGAGAAGCCCCGTCATCCCGGAATGGGTGAACGTGGAGTCCCCGATCACGGCCACCGACGGCGCCAGACCAGCATCGGATGCACCCTTGGCCATGGTGATCGACGCTCCCATCTCGATGCACGTATCTATTGCCTCATGCGGCGGAAGTGCCCCCAGTGTGTAACAACCGATGTCGGAGAAGACGCGCCCCTGCGGGTAGCGTTCCATAACCGCATTCAGCGCACGATAGGTATCGGCGTGCGGACAACCTGGGCAGAGGGCGGGCGGACGCCCTACGAGGATGTCTGATTGTGGCAGGATATTCTGCTGGGAAAGCCCGAGAGCCTTGGCAACGATGCCAGGATTGAGCTCACCCGTGCGCGGCACTCTCCCGTCGAGGCGGCCGTGAATTGCTTCCTCCCGATCGCCGAGGAGACCGCGGAGTTTCCCCTCGATGAACGGATACCCCTCCTCGAACAGGATCACCTCATCGCACTCATCAAACAGCCGTCGCACCAGCGAAATTGGGATTGGGTACTGCGAGATCTTGAGGAGCGGATGAGGGCAGGCGCCCTTGTATACCTCTTGTACGTAGTTATAGGCAATTCCACTAGCAATGATCCCGCGCCTCTTGTCCGCGCCGTCCTCGTATCTATTGAACGAGCTGTCCTCACTTTCCGCCAGAAGCTGCGGTTGGCGAGCGATCAGATTTCTATAGCTCTGCCGCGCATTCGCCGGCAGAAGGATGTACTGACGTCGATCCGTTGGAGGCGCAAGCCTGCTTGAATTACGCTTATCTCCCAGCTTTACTACGGATCTCGAGTGCGCCAGGCGTGTCGTCAGCCGGATGAGAACGGGAAGCTTCATCCGCTCTGACAGCTCGAACGCGTATGCGGGGGCGTTGTACGCCTCCTGTTGGTTGGATGGCTCCAGGCAGGGGACGAGGGCGAGGTCGGTGTACAGCCGTGAGTCCTGCTCGTTCTGCGAGGAGTGCATCGATGGATCATCGGCCACGTTGATCAGCAGGCCCCCGTTAGCACCGGCGATCGCCGCGTTGACGAACGGATCGGCAGCGACGTTCAGCCCCACGTGTTTCATACTCACCATCGTGCGCTTTCCGGCGTAGCTCATTCCAATCGCTTCTTCCAACGCCACCTTCTCGTTTGTCGACCAACGACAGTGCACGTCTAGGTTTTCCTCGCGCACGCGGCGTTGAACGTATTCAGTAATCTCTGTCGATGGTGTTCCTGGATAGGCGTACGCGCCGGAGAGGCCGGCGTCAAGCGCGCCCTGGGCCAAAGCTTCGTCGCCCAATAACAGCTTGGTCGTCATCACTACCTCCTAGTTCAAAAAAGGGGGAAAACTAGCGAAGAAGCGCACGCAGCATCGCACGCCAAGTAACGCTTGCGAACCGTCGCACGCAGAATACCACTTGGGTATCGCACCCCCGGGGCGGCTTTCGTCTGTCTCGTCCGCACCCAAGGGTACTCGCCACAACAAACCCACCATTAAGGATAAGCTTGCGGCGAGGATGGCGCAAGCCTCTGGCGCGATTTGTTATTGCTCATATCCATTGGTATACTGCCTTGGTGTTCCCTCGTAGGGCACTCTTGCGGGGGTTCCGATCAATCACTCTTAGGGGGGATAGCCAATGGGGCAAGCGAGGAACATCTGTCTTGTGGGGCATTCCGGATCCGGCAAGACAACCCTCGCCACTTCGCTTTTGAAGAAGGGTGGCGTTAAGGATCAGATCACGCTCGATGCATCCGCTGAGGAGAAGGACCGCGGGTACTCGATCGACATGGCGTTCGGATCGTTCGATGTAAAGGGGACGAGGATCACCCTTATCGACACTCCGGGTGGAGATGAATTCGTAGAGGAGATGTACAAAGCCGTTTCGGTAGCTGACCTATCCGTTCTTGTCATCAACGGCGAGAAGGGGATCGAGGTTGTCACCGAGCGCGCATGGCAGATCACGGGCGCTGTTCATCGCCCAACCGTGGTGTTTGTAAACCACATGGACAGCGCGGATGTCGACTTTCCCCTGCTCATCGCTTCGTTGCAAGAGCAGTTCGCTGGGAAGTTTACCCCGCTCGAGCTTCCGATTCGCGAGGGAGGGTCGTTTGTCGGTGTGGTCGACATTCTCGCCAATCGTTCCTTCTACTTTGCGGACAAGTCAAAGAAGGAGATCCCTGCTGACTTGCAGGGCACAGTTGACGAGTGGAAGAACAGCATGCTGGAAGAAGTCTCCGCTGCCGATGACGATCTGATGATGAAGTTCCTTGAGGACGAAGAGATCACTCCTGCCGAACTCAAGGCAGCTCTTGCCAAGGGCGTTGCCGATGGAGTCGTTGTCCCTGTCCTCTGCGGTTCCGCGTCGGAGGAGAAGGGCATCGATAGGCTTACGGATGCCTTGCTCAACCTGATCCCCGAGCCGGCTGCCAGTGCCGATAAGCCTATGCGTGCGATCGTCTTCAACCTGGACAACGATCCGTATCTCGGGCGCCTCAGCTACGTGCGGATATTGGAGGGGACCCTCAAGGAGGGAACAACCTGCTACGATGCTGCAAGCGGCCACAAGGTTGACGTGCGTGACCTGTACGCGATCGCGGGCGTAAAGCAGAAGAGGGTACCGCAGGCAGTGGCAGGCGACATCGTTGCTTTAGGCAAGATCGATGATGTTTTCTTGGGAACAACTATTGCTGCTCAGGAAACTGCTGAAGTGTTCCCTATGCTGCCATTCCCGCAGCCGGTCTATTCGCGCATGATCCTTCCCAAGAGCCAGTCCGATGTGGAGAAGATGAGTAGCGCGCTGAAGGAGCTCTCGATCGCCAAGGCGACGATCAGAGTCGAACGTGATCCTGTTACCAAGGAGACGATCCTGTGGGGGATGGGCGATGTGCACCTGTCCGTGTTCATCGATCGACTGAAGAGCCGCTACAATGTGGAGCTGGAGACGTGCCGGCCGCAGATTCCGTACAAGGAGACGATCCGCAAGAAGGCGGAGGCCAAGTACCGCCACAAGAAGCAGTCCGGTGGGCGTGGCCAGTTCGGTGAGGTCGTGTTGCGCCTGGAGCCGCTTGCGGGCGAGGAGTTCAAGTTCATCAACGAGATCAAGGGCGCATCGATCCCTGGCCAGTACATCCCGGGAGTGGAGAAGGGTGTGCTGGAAGCGATGGAGCAGGGGAGTTTGGGAAAATTCCCGGTAACGAACGTAGCTGTCGCCGTCTTTGACGGGAGCTTCCACCCAGTCGATTCGTCGGAACTGGCGTTCAAGCTCGCGGCGCGCAATGCCTTCCGTTTGGCATTCGATAAGGCGAGCCCCTGCCTCCTGGAACCGGTTATGGCTCTTGAAGTTCGCGTTCCTGAGGACCACACGGGTGACATCGTCAGCGACCTTAACGGGCGGCGTGGTCGCATCCTGGGGATGGAACCAGCGGGACGGATGACCATAATTAAGGCCGAGGTGCCGCTGATCGAGGTGCAGAGCTACGCCCTCGATCTGAAATCACTCACCCAGGCACGGGCCACCTTCCAGATGAAGTTCCTCAAATACCAGCAGGTCCCCTCTAACATGCAGGAGAAGATCATCGCTCAAGCAAAGGCGGAAGAGGAATGAAAGTTGGTCGTTACATGCACTCCGACCCGGTGACGGTTCCGGCGAGTGCTCCCCTCGCTGAGGCGAAGCGAGTGATGGACGAGAAGGGATTCTCGCTCCTACTTGTGGTGGACGATGAGCGCGCACTCAAGGGCTTCATCACCAAAGGGGCGCTGAAAGGGGTCACCGATTGGGATACGCCGCTGGAGAACGCATGCTTTGAAGCGCGGTTCGCCGTAAGCCCAGAGGATACGCTGGAGAAGGCGGCTCTTATCCTGATCGACAACCAGCTTGTGCTGTTGCCGGTTGTTGCGGACGGGAAGCTAGTCGGTGTCATCTCCCAGAGCGAGGTCCTGCGCGCCCTGGCGCGCGCTCTGGGGATCGGTTTGGAGGGGACGCGCATCAGCCTTAAGCTACCGCCTGATTCAGATGGCAAGATAGTCTACAAGATCCTCGATGTGCTCGATAAAGAGAGTGTAAAACTCGTCAGCCTTGCTCGTGGGAGCAAGACTGACCTCTACCAAGAACTCATCGTGCGTGCACAGGAGATTTCAGACAAGGATGCGCTGACGCAGAAACTGGAGGCCATTCTCCGTTCGGAGTGATCGCGATGGCGACTGTTACGATCAGCATTAAGACGAGGGCGCACGAGCAGTTCGTCGATATCACAGATCAGGTGCAGAAAGCGATAACAGAGATTGGAGTTGCGGACGGCGTGTGTACGATCTTCTCTCCCCATACCACCGCTGGGCTAACCATAAACGAGCACGCCGATCCGGCGGTGGCGCGCGATATCATCTCCTTCTTGCACGACGCCGTTCCAGAGAACCGTGCGTGGACGCACGCCGAGGGGAATTCACCGGCACACGTGAAGGCATCGCTCCTCGGCTCATCGGTTGCGGTGATCGTAGAACGCGGACGGCTACACCTCGGGACGTGGCAGGGGATCTTCTTCTGCGAGTTCGACGGACCGCGTACGCGCAAAGTGTGGCTAACGTTCACCCCGTCTTCGTGAGGCGCGGAATAAGCGCCATCAGGACAGCATCGCGCGTGATCGTCAGCCGATCGGTCAATCCGCGTGATAGATAGCCGACCGCGCCGATCTTCTCCCTGATCTCCTCGATTCCCGAGATGCGGCTCATCTCGCGGTTCAGATCGGATCCCGCTTCCAGCGCTGCGATTACCCCATGGGGGAGCGTGTAACCAGGGCCATGACCGATCGTCACTTTCCCATCCTGGTCTATGATGGCGCAGAACTGGACGCTGAATCGCTCCTCGCATCCAGGAAAGACGACGATTCCCGCCTCGATCCCCACGCTGTAGTCAGCGTCGAGCAAGGCAGCGCGGGCGCGGTTGATCGCTCCAACAGACACTTGCTCGTCAAACGGCTGTGCTGGAACGCCGGAGCGCACATCGACGCCGTTCACCTCGATATCATCCTCTGGAAACGCCGCAGCGAAGACAGCGCGCACGGCCTCCACCTTCAGCGAGTTATTGGTTCCGACATTGACCTTCATTTGCTTCTCCCTTTGCTGTCTTAGGTAGTATGATACCTTTGGCGATCAATTAGTATAACAACTAGATCTACCGGTTCTTACAGAGCAGAGTAAGAAATTCAGTGCAGTGATTTGTTATGCAGCTAAAGTATTGACGCCACAAAATATGCGTTCTCCTCCTTTGTTCCCTAAATGCATCCATAACGCGTTTAGATCTTATAATGCCTTGTAAACCGTTAGAGACGCCAAGCTTATCACCACGATTGAAAGCCCAATTTTCAACCAAAAAGGTTCTGTCTTTAGGGATATTTTGCTGCCGATTCTTGCTCCAATAATCGATCCAATAAGAACAGACAGAGCAGATAGCCAAGGTATATTGCCTCGGTTCCAATAGATAATTACCGCGGCGGAGGCAGTAAAAATCGTGACGAATAATGAAGTGGCAATTGCTTTGTGAATCTCAAGGTGCATAGCCTTTAGGAACGGAGGGAACAGAGAACCACCACTCCCACCACGCATACCCGTTATGAGATTCAAAACGAATGCTCCCAAAACAATGTTTTTCAAGCTAGGGGTTAGGCGCTGAGATAATTTAGGGAAAATTCTATCAAGATAAAGACCTACTATTGTTAGAAGTGCCACAGCTACAAAGATAATTGATAGCATTAGAGTTGAACATAGACCAGTGAACATTGCACCTGCTATTGAACCCAAGACTCCCCCAATCACTGCATACAATGCAATATTTTTGTCTATGTTTTTTCTGTGCGTGTAAGCTCCAACGCTTTGTGCAAAAGGAATAACGAGCATATTCACAGCAAAAGCATTTAATAAGGGCATTCCACAAACATTAAGTAAAGGAATTCTTATAGAGCCGCCACCGATACCAAAAATCCCGCTCATCAAGCCCGCCGTAAAGCCAACACCAGCATACAACGCCATTTGCTCTGCTATCATAATAGGAAGCCTCTTCGCTGATTCTAGTGTTCTATATCATCCTGGCGGTTAACTCATTATTCTGCCCGAAATCTGCCTCTTCTCGGACAATCATGTTCAAGACGCTACGCATTTTATGAGCTCGTAGTTGTAATTTCAAAACAAACCCTCAGAAAAGGCTCGATAGGCATCAATGAGTGGATGTACATAACCATCGGGGCTGGGTTGCGCAATCGGCACCCTTGTTGTAGCCTTGCTGTATGAACGTCAAGGTTGTTGCCACCAATCGTAAAGCCCGCCATGAGTATGAGATCGTCGACACGGTCGAGGCGGGGATCGTCCTTGCCGGAAGCGAGGTGAAGAGCCTGCGCAACGGGAGCTGTTCGCTTCAGGACGGCTACGCTGTCATCAGAAACGGCGAGGTGACTCTGCGCGGGGTGCACATCGCCCCCTACAAGCAAGCATCGATGTTCAACGTCGAGCCGGATCGCGATCGTCGGCTCCTCCTGCACAAGCGCGAGATCATGCGCTTGCAGACGAAGGTCAAGGAGCGAGGACACACCCTTATTCCGCTGCGTATCTACTTCAGCAAGGGGAAGGCAAAGGTGGAGCTCGGCCTGGGAAAGGGGAAGAAGACCTACGATAAGCGCCGCAAGCTGCGCGATGATGACGAACGCCGTCGCACGCAGGAGGCGATGAAGCGCTACAACCGTGGGGAGCGCGTGTGACGATGGATATCCGCCGTGAGATTGAGGAGCGCGAGCGCAGAGAGCTTGCCCCGTACGCGACGCTCAGCAGCGAGAGCCGCGGCAGGGAGTACCCGATCGAACCTGATCCGATCCGCACCGCCTTCCAGCGCGACCGCGACCGCATCATCCACTGCAAGGCTTTCCGCCGCTTGGAGTACAAGACACAGGTGTTCGTCAACCATGAGGGCGACCACTACCGCACGCGCCTGACGCACTCTCTCGAGGTGTGGCAGATCGGGCAGACGATCGCCAGTGCCCTTGGGCTCAACCTCAACCTGGTGGGAGCGATCGCCCTCGGGCACGACCTCGGCCACACGCCCTTCGGCCACTCGGGCGAGGACGCCCTTAACTCGCTCCTTCCCGAGGGCTTTCGTCACTACGAGCAGGGGGTGCGCGTTGTGGAGGAACTCGATAATTCCTACCCCGACCAGCCGGGCTTGAACCTGACCTTCGAGGTGCGCGAGGGGATCCTCAAGCACGTCATCTGGAAGTTCAATCTAGACCCCGACCGCTTCTCCCACCTTGAGCCGACGGTGATGCCGTCGCTGGAGGCGCAGGTAATCAATATGGCTGACCCGATCGCGTTCATCAGCCACGACCTTGACGACGGCCTGCGCGCTGGAATCCTCGATGAGAGTCGTCTGCGTAAGCTGAGAATCGCTGAGCGCCTCAGCGCGAGCGGCAAGCAATCGTGGACACGCTTGGTGATCCCGCTTCTGGTGAATGATGTCATCCACGAGGCGGCGGGGCGCATCGCAAAGAACTCTATCGGCTCAACTAGTGATGTGCGTGCTCACCCGGAGCTGCTGGTCGACCTATCCCACGAGATCAAGCGAGAGAAGGAAGAGCTCTCAGCTTATCTGTACGAGAACTTCTACGATGACTACCGCGTACGGCGGATGCGCAAGCAGGGCATCAGGGTCATTGAGGGACTCTATCATGTGTTCATCGATGACTGGCGACTACTGCCCACCGACGTCACCGCCGGAAAGCACGATGAACTGATGGCAAGTGAGGGCGAAGATCAAGCGGCCCTCTTGCGGCCGATCGTGCGTGACTACATCGCTGGGATGACCGACCGCTTTGCATTCAAGACGTATGCACAGGTGATCGGGAGCATCCCGCTGCCTGATTGAGTAATGCCTGAATTGCCATTGTGCTAGCACGAATCAACAGCTATCTCATCGTCGAGGGCACGAAGACCACGAAGAATCGACTGCTTATTCCCGGCTTTTCTTTGGCGTTCTACCGTGAGGTAAGTGCCCTTCCGTTCCGCATTCGGCCTGTGCGCATCACCGGCCGGTGTAAGAAGCCCGGTTCCTCTTGTCACCCTGTTCGAATATCGGCAACGGTAGCAGCGGTGAGCTCGATCAGATCCTTGAGTGCGAGGCGAACCAAGGTGCCGCGCGCGCCGGCGTTGATGACCACTTCGGGGTGAGCTGCGATCGTGCGATCGAGGAAGACGGGGAGCTGCTTCTTCGCTCCCAGAGGGCTGATTCCTCCGACCAGATAGCTCGTAACGCGTTGTGCATCATGCGGACTCGCCGGAGCGACGCGCTTGTGGCCGCACGCGCGCGCCAGCTTCTTCTCGCTCACATTACCGTCCCCACTCATCAGGGCGAAGAGGAACGACCCGTCATCGGCGCGGAAGACGAGGCTCTTGATCACGATCTCAAGCGGTAGATCCAGTACCACAGCGGCGTACCGTGCTCCCTTCTTCTGGTGATCATACGTCAGTACTTGGTAGGGGATGCCAAGCTTGTTGAGTCGTTCGATCCCGCGTGTGGTCATCGGATTATTCTCTTCACTCCCGCCCCATTCCAGGCCTTCCTAGCTTTGTAGTACACGCTGAGCCACGCTCACTCCCGCTCCCAGTTCAAACTTGTAGCCACAGCCCTGAAGCCCAGTCTCGATGGCAACGATCTTCGCCAGCAGGTCGCCAGGAGTCTCTGCTCCCATGTGGCCGATGCGAAAGTACTGATCCTTGATGCCTGGATGCAGCTCACCAGCAAGGATCGCGCCGACAGCCTTCACTTTGCGAAGAAAATCAGGTCCAGCGACGGCCCTTGGATGGTAAGGAGCGGTGAGTGTCGCTGCTGCATAGCGTGAATCAGTTGGAACCTGATCCAATCCTAATGCGTCTATGCCAGCCTTGCAAGCGGCGCCGAATCTCTTGTGACGCTGGAAGCGCTTCTCCATCCCCTCCTTCTGGATTCTCGCTAGGCTAATGTTGGGAGCGCAGATGAGGTTCACCTGCGGCGTGGCGAGCGTGGCAGTTCATCTGCCATGTTGAGGCGGAAACACGGCTTACAAGCACAACGTGGCAGACAAGTATAACGTGGCAGACAAGCTGCACACGCTACACACGCTACACACGCTAAGCTCTTGCC
>CAYQFN010000006.1:11019-26320 GCA_964416685.1 uncultured Thermotogae bacterium
AACGTGGCAGACAAGCTGCACACGCTACACACGCTACACACGCTAAGCTCTTGCCTTCGTGCCTTCCGCTTGCGCAGTATGAGAAGCTCACCGTTGGAGCCAAGAACTGCGTAACCGCGCGGCGGTCTTTCCCGCGGAATCAAATGGAGCGGGAATGGGAGGATAGATTCCAGCTAGATCCAGTCTCTGTTTCCGCAATGCTGCTTAGTGTCTCAGGATCGTCGCCGAGGGCATGATTCGTCGTCTCTGTTTCAACCTGCTTGTGCTATCCGCCTGACTTCCCCTCGCGCTTCGATTGGTCCCCCCAGTTCAGCTTCTCCTGCAATACGTGAAAGAATGAGGGAGCATCCGCCATCCGCACCAGTCTGGTTGGCGTGTCGGCACGCTTGATTGTGATCTTCGCGTTTGTTGGCAGGTCAAAGGCGAGGTCGCCATCGGCATACAGACTGACCCGTGTGTGCGTCCGCACTAAGAGGACCTCCTCTGCAGGGAAGATTACCGGGAGGATTCCGAGTTTATGCACCGCCAACGGGCTTGCCATGATGCAGGCTGCCGGGGGCACGATTACCGGGCCTCCGGCAGACAGGCTGTACGCGGTCGATCCGGTCGCCGTAGCTAGGATCAGCCCATCACCAGGGTAGCTCGCCACTGCTCCATCGCTCCATAGAAGCTCCAACTCGCAGAAGCGAAGCGCCGATGTTCCAGTGATGACGACGTCGTTCAACACGGTCCCGTTACCGTGATTGGAGGCATACGAGAGGCGCATCCTCTCCTCGATGGTGAATGAATCGCGCAGCACTCCCTCCAACGCTGAGGTGAGTGATGGTGCGTTCACCTGCGTGAGGAAGCCGAGACTGCCCAAATTCGCTCCCAAGATGGGAATCGCTGAATCGGCGAAGATCGAGGCGGCGCGGAGGACTGTGCCATCTCCCCCCAGAGCGACGACGAGCGCCCCCTCTTCTTCGGAGAAGGCCGGGCGATCGACGTCTATGAGTATCGTCTCGATCCGCTTCAGCTGCGCCCATGCCTTAAGGACGGCCAGCGTACGCAGGGAACCTTCCTTGCTCGTGTTGGCGACGATGTAGATTCTCCTAATCTTCATGTTCTTCCGTCCTTGCAGCGATTGCTGGGGTCATTTGAGAGGCCGCCTCTTAACGTATTTCCAGCGACAGAGGATCCGCTCGATGAGGTCCACGCCTATGTACAGGAGAAGGCCAAGAATGGCCATGGCGACTATCCCCGCGAATGCCTTGTCCCTCCTGAACAGCATATACTTGTTGATGAACGATCCCAGACCTGTTCCCAGCGCCGCTCGTGTCTCAGCGATGTACAAAAAGGCGATCCCTAGGCCGATGCTCACCCGCAGACTCGTTAGGATCTGGGGAAGGCTGGCAGGGAGGATGACGTGTCGGTAGACCTGCCAACGGGTCGCGCCTGCTGAGAGGACGCTCGTCACGTATTCCTCATCGATGTTCTTTGCCGCGCCGCGTGCGGAAACCAGGATCTGGTAGAAGAGCGCAAGGGTAACCATCACCACTTTGGTTGCGCTCCCCGTCCCAAGGACGAGGAACAGGAATAGGATGAGAGCAACTTGCGGTATGGGATATGTGATGTAGATGATCGGCGAGAGGAAGCGATCGAGCGTTGGCTCGCGGCCTATTAAGAGTCCTAGGGGCATCGCTGTAGCCAGGGATATGAGTATTGCCAGAATGAGGCGCCACGCGCTTGCCGCGAAGTTGCGCTGCAGCTCGGCTGCGTTCTTCACCACCTGGGAGAGAGCGTCGAACGGGCCCGGGAGGAGAGGGGCTTGGTTGATTGCGTTTACAGCGATACTCGCCATCTCCCATACAAAGAACAACGCGGCGATGCTGATGACGTAGGTGAGAATACGTTTCATACTTCCAGAGCCTCCCTGAGTTGGGACATGACCCGCTGGAACGTTGGGTCGTCACGATAGTCGAGGGATCCCATCTGGGGGTTGTCGATTGTCGCACTTATCCGCGCTGGGCGCTCGGTGAACACGATGATCCGCTGCCCGAGGAATGCGGCCTCTTCGATGTTATGCGTTACAAGGATCATGGAAAACCCGTGTTCGTGCCAGAGATTCAAGAATAGGTCCTGGATCTTCTCTCGTGTCAGCGTGTCCAGCGATGCGAGCGGCTCGTCCATCAACAGGACCGATGGCGAGGTGGAGAGAGCGCGGGCGATTCCCACACGTCGCTTCATCCCTTCTGAGAGCTCGGCGGGAAAGCGCGACATCACGTTGTCCAACCCCAGGTGAGCGAGGACCTTGGCCGCGTTCTGCTGCGGAAAGTCGCCGTTCAGTAGCAGGGAGAGATTGGCGTTTTGCCACACCGTTTTCCATGGAAGGAGACCGGCGTTCTGCAGGATCAGGGCGACGTCACGGCGAGGTCTTTTCACCTCTTCCCCTTCGATCATTATCTTGCCAGTCCGGGGGGCGAGAAGACCGGAGAGGGCAAACAAGAGCGATGTCTTCCCGCAGCCAGAAGGGCCGATGAGAGCCAGGCTCTTCCCTTTCTCCAGGCGAAAAGAGACGTTCTCTACCGCACGTACGGTCTGCTCCCCCTGTCCATGGTCGATCGTTACTGCATCTACATTAATCATTTTATGAATTGATGCGTAGTTACATCCTCGTAAATGGGATGCTTCCATGTATAACCCTTCCACTTCAGCCACGCAACTACGTCCTCAAACTTCTCTTTGGGGAGCAGCCCCGGGTGCGAGAAATGAGGAATGGTGAAATCATTGAGTATCCCTTCGGGGACGCTCTCCTCTGTGAGGCCGGGGAAGAAGAGGGCGAGGGCCTCGTCGATGCCCATCTCGATCAGTTCTTCCCGGCTCATGGCGTTCAGCCTGTCGATCGCCTGTCGATAGATGGTATAGAAACGCTCGATCTTCTCAGGCGAACCCTCGACCACCTCGCGGCGAAAGACGAGCACGCTGGGAAGGATCTCCACTCCGTCGAAATCGGAGATGCGGAGGATGGTGTGCTTAGCGTCGCTCGCAAAGTAGTTGCTGATATAAGTGATGTACGGTTCTGGGAGGACGGCGGCGTAGACCGAACCCATAGAGAGGAACGTCGCCACTTGCAGCATGTCGTGCCAGTAAGAGTAGTCCTTCTCCGGATCGACCGTGTAGCCGCGGCTCTTAAGAAGAGAGTCGAGTTCGTATTCAATGTCGCTCATCTGGGTGATAGCGATCGACTTCATCGTGTTCCCCTTCACTGTGCGGCTGAGCAGATCATCGATCGAGTCGATCTTGAAGTAGCTCTGCGTGAGAAGGGCGAGGCTCCCGGTCTGTTCGGGCTGGTAGGCGGTGCTCGTGATTACGATATCGGTCCCGCTGGTGATCAACAGTATCGCAGTAGAGACATCACAGATCATCCCATCGATATCCCCCGCCATGAGGGCAAGGATGCGTGCGTCGTTGTCGCTGAGGCCAACCACCTTCACGTCGAGACCGTTCTGCTTGAACATGTCCCATCCGTTAGCAAAGGCGATCGGCAAGCAGCCCATCACCGGGGGCAGGCTGATGCGCAGTTCTGGGACAGGCTCTGCTCCCACGGCAAGGGAGACGAAAATGAAGGCTACAATGAAAAGAAAAACGAAACGACGAGCATGAATCATGTGATCCTCCTTGAGTACTTCGACACGACATCGACCGATTATACCGCACTTGTTTTCATCGACAAACATGGCCTGCATGGCGTGGGAGTAGCAAGTGGGTGTCCACTTAAAGGAATGGCTCCTGCCTGCGCGGCGGAACGTTGTGCCAAAGGATGAGGAAAGGCCACGACAAGGCCCAGCGGACCTTCGCTTGTCGGACAAATGTGCCCTTTGGTTGCGTGTTCCGCTTTTTGTGATAGGATCTTCTTCCTATGAAACGGTTGGGCTCCTTGTTGTGGCGATATCGAGGGCGGGTGCTGGCGGGGTTCCTCGCCCTTCTCGTCGTCGATGGAGCTGGAATGTTGGTTCCGTTGATCATCCGGGACGTCATCGACCGGCTCACCCGCGGGGAGGGGGGGCTCGTGCGAGGTGGGCTCTACATCGTTCTCCTCGCCCTGGTCGTGATGGTCTTCCGCTTCCTATGGCGCTACTTCCTCATTGGGACAGCACGGAGGGTCGAACGGGATCTGCGGGAGAGGCTCTATCAACACCTGCTCACCCTCTCCGCCACCTTCTACAACGATCATAAGACCGGTGATCTGATGGCACACGCTACGAACGATATCGATGCCGTCAGCCGGGCGTGCGGGTCCGGGGTCCTCACAGTCGCCGATCCCCTGTTCATGATCCCGGTATCGCTGGGGATCATGCTCTCGATCGATCCACGCCTCACCCTCTACGCGATCCTCCCTCTGCCGATCATCACCCTGATCATGCTTGGGTTCGGGAAGCTCATCCACCGGCGGTTCGAGTCGGTGCAGGCGACCTTCTCCGAGGTGACGGAGAAGGTGCGGGAGAACGTCGCCGGGATCCGCGTCGTGAAGTCGTTCGTGCAGGAGGAAGGGACAAGAGAGGACTTCAACCGGACGAACCAACAGTTGGTCGACAATAACATGGCGCTCGTCCGTGTATGGGGGCTCTTCCACCCGCTGATCGAACTCCTGAGCGGAGCCTCACTGGCGATCGTCCTGTGGGGCGGCGGCCGCAGTGTCATACTTGGTTCGATCTCACTCGGGGACTTCGTCGCCTTCACGCAGTACCTCTCCATGCTCGTCTGGCCGATGATCTCCCTCGGCTGGGCGGTGAACATCCTGCAACGCGGGAGCGCCTCCCTGGAGCGGATCGACCGTATTCTCCACGTCCCCCCAGCGATCACCGACCCTCCGGCACCGCGGCCGCTCCGCAGGACGGATATCGAGATCAACGACCTCACGTTCGCCTATCCGGGCGGAGATGGGGCCGCCCCCGCGCTCACCGGGGTCAACCTGAACGTGGAGGAAGGGACGACGCTCGGCGTGGTCGGGCTGACCGGAGCGGGGAAGAGCACCCTTGCTCAGCTCATCCCACGTATCTTCGATCCACCACCGGGGAGCGTGCAGATCGGAGGGACCGACGTGCGCGAGCTCTCCCTCGTACAACTGAGGCGGATGATCGGCTTCGTCCCCCAGGATCCGTTCCTCTTCTCGGCGACGATCCAGGAGAACATCGCCTTCGGCCGGCCGGAGGCCTCCGATCGTGAGGTCGAGCGGGTGGCGCAACTCGCTGGGATTCACGATGAGATCTGCACCTTTCCCGACAAGTACCGCACGGTCGTCGGGGAGCGCGGCGTCTCCCTCTCCGGCGGGCAGAAGCAGCGCGTGGCGATCGCCCGCGCTCTCCTCCTCGACCCGAAGATCCTCATCTTCGATGACCCGCTCTCCGCGGTCGATGCGGAGAAAGAGGAGCTCGTACTCAGGAACCTGCGCACGTTCTTCGCCGGAAAGACGGTCCTGTTGATCGCGCACCGCATCTCCGCGGTGATGCACGCGGACAGGATCATCGTCCTCGATCGCGGACGGATCGTCGAGTCCGGCGTGCACAGCGAACTCCTCGCCGCAGGCGGGGTCTATCACCATCTCTGGGGGCTGCAACAGGCAGAAAGGAGGGTAGACCCGGAATGAACGATCACGACGAGATCCTCGGCAAGGCGTTCGACCTCCGCTTGATGCGCAGGCTCATGCGGTTCCTCTCCCCTTACAAATGGTTCTTCCTCATCTGCATCGTGCTGGTCCTGGCCCTCACGGGGATCCAAATCATCATCCCCTACCTCTCCAAGGTCGCGATCGACAGCTACATGACCCCTCCCTTCGGAATCGTCTCCCTCACAGAACGCCCTGCCTCGGGTGATCCGATCCCGCTCGGGGACGGGCGGTACCTGATCGATCTTCGTACGGTCGATTCCGAGACGCGAGCGGCCTGGGAGGCGGCGGGGATCCTCTCCCCACAGCGCTACCTCTTCATCCCGGAGGAGAGCCCGGATGCCGCGATCGCCGCCCGCAACCCGCAGGGGTTCACGCCTGTCCCCGGAGGCTACCTCGCCGATCAGGACTCGTTACGGCAGGTTCCCGCCGGCGACCTCACCGTGCTGCGCGGAGCGGCGATCACAGGGATCATCCGGCTGACCGCGGTATTCGTATTCGTCCTCCTCACTCGCTTCCTGACAAGCGTCGTCCAGGTCTACCTCCTCCAGTACACCGGGCAGAGGGTGATGTACGACATGCGCCGGGAGATCTTCGCCCATGTGCTGCGGCTACCCCTCTCCTACTTCGATCACGCGCCGGTGGGGAGGCTCGTCACCCGCGTAACGAACGACGTCAACGCGATCAACGAGATGTTCACCTCGACGCTCGTCAACCTGTTCCGCGACGCCTTTCTGATCGTCGGAGTTATGGCGATCATGTTCGGCCTCGAATGGCACCTCGCCCTCGTCATCCTCGCCCTGTTTCCGGTGATTGTCATCGCTGCAGTTCAATTCCGTAACCGGGTGCGCGATGCCTACCGCGAGATTCGCCGCCAGATCGCCAAGCTGAACGCCTACCTCCAGGAGTCGATCTCCGGGATGCGGATCATCCAGGTCTTCGTCCAGGAGCACAAAGCGAACGAGCGGTTCAGCGCGGTCAATCGCGACAAGTACTCGGCCAGCATGAGACAGCTCCTCATCTTCGCCGTCTTCCGTCCGCTGATGAGCTTCCTGAGCTCGTTCGCCGTGGCGCTCGTCATCTGGTACGGGGGGTCTCATGTCCTGCACGGAACGCTCTCCTTGGGGGCGCTGACCGCGTTCATCCAGTACGTACGGATGCTCTTCGAGCCGATCCTAGATCTCTCCGAGGGGTACAACGTCCTCCAGGGGGCGATGGCCGCCGCCGAGCGGATCTTCCTCCTGCTCGACGAGCCAGAGGAGGATCGCGGCGGGGGGCGGACCTTGGAACACTTCCGGGGTGAGATCGAGTTTCGCGACGTCTGGTTCGCCTACAATGAGGGGGAATGGATCCTGAAAGGGGTGTCGTTCAAGGCGGCTCCGGGTGAGCGGATCGCGATCGTCGGGCCGACCGGCTCGGGGAAGACGACGATCATCCGGCTCCTCCTTCGGATGTATCCAATCCAAAAAGGCGAGATCCTCCTTGACGGCGTTCCCATCGAGGAGCTCGACCTCGCCTACCTCCGCTCGCAGATGGCCGTCGTATTACAGGACGTCTTCCTCTTCTCCGGGGACATCATGGATAACATTCGGCTGCGCTCCGACATCCCGGAGGACGAGGCGATCGAGGCGGCGCGGTTCGTCAACGCGAATTTCGTGGAGAAGCTCCCCAATGGGTATAAGAGCGAGGTGAAGGAACGCGGGGTCACCCTCTCGGTCGGTGAGCGTCAGCTCCTCTCGTTCGCCCGCGCCGTGGCGTTCAAGCCGCGCGTTCTCGTGCTGGATGAAGCAACGGCGAGTATTGATTCACACACCGAGAACCTGATCCAGAGCTCCTTAGGGAAGATCATGGAGGGACGTACATCGATCGTCATCGCCCATCGCCTCTCCACGATCCGCGAGGCGGACAAGATCATCGTGTTGCATAAAGGAAAGGTGGTGGAACAAGGGACACACGAGCAGCTTATCTCGCTAGATGGGCTGTATGCTGCCTTGCATGCTCTACAGTTTGTCAAAGCGACATCAGAATAGGGTGCAGCCTCTTATCTTACAAGTGTGCGGTATCGTTCCAGAACTCCACGATCCACCCACCATCAGAGAAGGTTAAGGAGCTGATGCACGCATTGTCGCACCGCAAGCGCGAAATGGCGTTATAGGGAAACTTCAGGATATGCCACAACAGAACGCACAGCGTCGCTCCGTGGCTGACACAAACGACAGTTTTTCCCAGGTACTCTATGCTGATCATCTCAAGAAATGATGCGATCCGTTTCTCGACCTGAATTCCGTTCTCTCCACCTCCTGGGAAGGCATAGCTCGGACTGCTGTGTTCAAGCTCAAGAAAAACACTGGCGTACTTCTCATGGGCAACAGAAGATAGCTCACCCTGCAGCAATCCAACATGGCGCTCTCGCAGCCTGGAATCTCGCATCACCTGAAGTGCGCACTCGCGGGCGATGACATTAGCAGTTTGTACCGCGCGCCCCAGATCGCTACTATAAATAGCATCGATTTGGTTCTTTGCTAGGCGCTTTGCCACTGCCTTAGCCTGCACAATCCCCGTTGGGGTTAGCGGGCTATCGGTCTGTCCCATGTAGCGATGCTCGACATTTGCTATCGTTTCGCCATGCCTGACGAAGAGCACGCGCACGTTGCCGTTTCTATTGTCTTGAGTGGCCATTGAGAGTAAATTGTCTACTCTATGCTCCCTATTCGCAAGAGACTCCGTGAAGGATGGCTCAGTGGAGTGAAGTGTTTTGCGCCGTCAAAAGCTGCTTTCACGGGCTCTGCCGCATAACGCCCGAAAGGTGCGCTCTCACAGTTCCTCCCTTGCTGCAATCATGCGGGGACGTTACCCTCTTGCTGTTCTACCGCTAGAAGTAGGGCAACAATGAGAGGAGTTGAACAATGGTCACTATCAAGGACATCGCCCAGGAAGTAGGGGTTTCGCCGTCTACAGTCTCCCGCGCGCTGAGCGATAGCCCGCTTATCAGCACGGCAACAAAGGAGCGGGTCCGTGCTGTTGCGGAACGGCTCGGCTACGAACCGAATGAGCTTGCCCGTGCACTGGTGAAGGGGGCATCTGGAGCGGTGGGGTTGCTCGTCCCTGACATCACGAACCCATTTTTCGCGGATATTGCTCGTGGGGTGGGGGAAGTGGCGCACGCTGCCGGCTATGGCGTGATCCTGTGTAACACCGCTGAGAGCCTAGAATGAGGATTGAACTACATACGTCTTCTGTGACGTAAACGGGTAAATGCTCTGATCATAACTAACGCTACCCGTAACGATCCGGTGGCCAAACTGCTCGTTAGCTCAAAGACGCCCTTCATCCCCGTCTCCCGCTTGTGGGAAGGAATCGAAACTTCTTATGTAACCGGCGACGACCATTTGGGAGCAAGGCAGGCAGTGGAACACCTGATAGCTCTTGGGTATAAGCGGATTGGTTTCATCGGTGGACCGGCTGCAGTTCAATCGACAACGATCGCATGCAGACGTACCGGGAGGTCCTTCAAAAGCACGGTCTTATCCCTCAGGAAGAATGGATCCGTTACGCGGACTTTTACACAAGCGGCCGGGTGGGAGGTCGGTCGTCGCACGCTCTCCCTTACCGTCTGGCTAACCGCCATCTTCGCAGCGAACGATGTGACCTCTCTTGGCGTGTTACAGGCGGCAGAGGCCCCCGGGCTATCGGTTCCAAAAGACCTCTCGCTTGTGGGCTATGACGATATCAGCTATGCGTCGCTTCCCCGAATTCAGCTGACCACTATTACCTAACCGGCAATTTGAAATGGGAAAAATCACTACAAACTGCTTAATTTCCATAATAGCAGGACGGCATTGAAACCCTCTTCAGTGCATGTTAAAACCACATCTCGTAGTACGGTGCACTACTTCTAAGCCCCCCTCTTGACAACACACCCGTTTTGTGCTATCGTTTGCATAAGCTTGGAGGGAAGGTCTTAATGGAGAAAGCAGGGCATACCTATAAACTTAAGAAACAACAGCCCCTGTTTGGGGAACCAGTCTCTTTTCAGAGTTTTTGTTTTAGTTCTAACTCCTATAAATCAAAGTGCTTCTATTTCATATTATTTCAAAGGAGGTGATCGATTGGCTTAATTGAAGTTAATAATATGGGGATGCGAGTACGAAAACGCACAAAGTTTGCAAAAACAAAAGGAGGTAACCAATGAAGAGAGTCGGCCTTCTGATACTAGTAGGATGCTTGTTGTTGAGCGGAATGCTCTTCACCGCTCTGGCTCAGGACAATACTCAGACCATCGTCATAACGGTCCGCACCAATGCCACTCCTCCGATGGAGAATTGGCGCGGGAACAACTTCATCTTGGCAGCAAAAGAGCTCAACGCCGATCTGGAGGCAGCAGGCGATCCGCGGAGAGTGGAAGTAAAAATCGTGCAGGATCATGCGAACTGGAGTGACTACAAGAAGGAGTTCGTCCTCAGTTACGGCGCCGGCAAGTCCCCGGACATCTGGCTTTCGGGGCATGAGGACGTCGCAACCCAGGCCGCGGCGGGTCGCATCATCGCACTGGACGACCTGCTCAAGGAATTTCCGAAGTTTAACAACGTCATCGATTCCCTCTGGCAGTCCTGCACCTATAAAGGGAGCATCTGGGCGGTGCCGCAGGACACCGAAGCCCGCCCCCTGTACTGGAACAAGTCCCTGCTGAAGCAGCTTGGCTGGTCGGACGAGAAGATCGCCGGACTTCCCGACGCAATCAAGAACGGTGAATTCACCCTCGACGATATGCTGGCGACCGCCAAGGAAGCCGTGGATAAGGGAGTCGTCCCAGATGGAAACGGCTTCTGGACGCGCCCGAAGAACGGAGGGGACTTTACCGCTTTCTACTACGATTTCGGTGGGCAGACGATCGACCCAGCGACCGGCAAGTTGGTCTTCGATAAAGCCGCTGGTCTCAAGTACTACAAGTTCTTTTACGACGCTGCTCAGAAATACGGATCGATGAAGTGCTTGGGATTGGGCTGGTCGGAGGCCTGGCATCCGACGATAACGAGCGGGAAAGTCCTGTTCTGGTTGGGTGGAACGTGGCAGTGGTCCGAATGGGGTACGGTGTACCTCAAGGATAAGGGCGGCGAGGATTATGAATGGAAGAACTTTGGATTCGGGCTCATCCCCGCTGCCGAAAAAGGCGGCAAACCCGTCACTTTAAGTCACCCATTGGTATACATGACCAGCTCGCAGTGCAAGTATCCGGATCTGGCGCTGGCGTTGATCGCGAAAGTGACCGACTACGGTCCCAACACCCGCCACGCTCTGAGCAGCACTCACTTGGGTGTTCTTAAGGGACAGACGAACTACATCTTCTACAAGAAGACCCGCCTCCTGAGCGATACCCTGTACATGCTGGACTACACGACGTTCCTTCCCAACAACCCGTACTGGGGATCCTATTCGACCATCACCTACAACGCTCTGGCCGCTGTAGTCTCGGGCGATCTCACTCCGGAAAAGGCCGTGGATTTCGTGGTGGATCAACTTACCAACGAGTTGGGTGACAAAGTGATCATCCGCTAGGTTTGACCTCTGATAGGGGGGCATATCCCCCCTATCTTTTCAAAATGAAAACACGAAAACTCAAAACCCTACAAGGAATAAGCAGCCGAATATCACCGTATCTCTTTTTGTCGCCGTCCCTGATCCTCATACTCCTCTTCTTCCTGGTTCCGTTGGTCATGGTTTTTATTTTAAGTTTCACCAATCTGGACATGACCAATTTCGGGATCCTCGAGTGGTGGAATCCCAAGAATTGGAGCCTCATCAACTACGCGAGGATCTTCAACAATCACTTCTTCCCGAAGATCCTGCTCAACACCATCATGTACACAGGGCTGACTCTGATCTTCTTCAACGTGGGGATGGGCCTGATCATAGCCCTAATAACCACCCACATAAGACGTCGCGCTGGCTTTGCATTTCGGGCCGTTTGGCTTCTGCCACGCATCACCCCCGTGGTCGTCTACGTCATGATGTGGAAAGCGATGGCGGGACCAGCGCCCATGGGAATCATAAATGATTATTTCTTGCGCCCTTTGGGGATCGGCTCAGGAGAATACCTTCTCATGACAAATCCCTGGGTCTTTGTCATTTTGGTCAACGGATTCATCGGGGCATCGTTCGGCATGATCCTCTTGAGCTCGGCCATCGAATCGATCCCAAAGGACTACATCATCGCGTCCAAAGTGGACGGCGGGAGCACCTGGCAGACCATACGATACGTTGAGCTCCCCATGATCAAATGGCCCCTTCTGTTCGCTACCACTTATCAAACGCTATCACTTTTGACATCGTTCGAGCAGATACTGCTCCTTACGGACGGAGGCCCCGGGCTCTACCAGACAGAGGTCTGGTCACTGATGGCCTATCATCGGGCTTTCGCCACCTACTATGGAAACACCCAATGGGGCTACGGAGCAGCGTGGTCGGTTGTCCTAGTGATCATAGGTATTGTTATGGCGGTTATCTACATGCGAGTGTTCAAATTCGGTGAGCTGCTCCAGGAACCGAAGATAGAAACCCTGTGAGAGGTCTAACTATGATGAGCATAAAACGAATGTGGAAAGCCGGACTTGCTTACATCGTGCTGCTTATTCCCACCCTGTTCCTCCTCCTGGGGTATGCATGGTTGATCATCGCCTCGTTCTCCTCCAGAACGGAGGGGCTAAAACCGGTCGGATGGACGCTGAACAACTGGCGTTTCTTGTGGGAATCGCCCTTCGGAAGCGGATATTCCAACATCTGGCCCGCCACCCTCAATACCCTTGTGATGTCACTCGTTATGACAGCCATTGTTGTTGTGGTTGCATCCTTGGCCGCTTACCCCCTTTCCAGGATGAAGTTTGCAGGTCGAAAAGGATTCCTATCCCTTACCCTGATTCTTCATGCCTTTCCCAGTGTAACCCTTCTTATCCCTATCTACTTCGTACTCCTCTGGATCCAGAAGATTCCTTTTATAGGGAACGGAATACCGCTGATCGGAGGATTCGGCTATAACACTCTCGGAGGCGTGGCTCTGGTTATGGTCGCATTTCAGCTTCCGTTCGGCATCTGGGTGATGAAGGGATTCTTCGACAACATCTCTTGGGACATGGAGCGCTCCGCCATGATCGACGGAGCATCGCGAATCAAGATATGGTGGCAGATCCTCATGCCTAACATAAAGCCGGGAATTGCAGCTTTGTCGATCTTTTCATTTTTAACTGCATGGAATGCGTACATAATTCCCGTTACCTTCACCATCGGTTCTACCGGACACTCATCCGTTCTGTCCGTGTACCTGCAGAATTTTATCAGTGAGTCCGTGATGACCGAGTGGAACGCAGTGGCGGCCGTTGGGCTTTTTCAGCTAGTACCGGTGCTGCTCTTCTTCCTCTTCACCCAAGAGACGTTGATGAACATCTACGGTGGCGGGAAGAAGGGGGGAGTATGATCCAGCTAACGAAAGGAGAACGCTAGAATGAAGGTTACTATAGAGGCTTTGTGCAAGCTCTTCGGAAAGGTGAAAGCGGTTGACAATCTCAATCTAGAGATCGGGGATGGAGAGTTTGTCGCCCTCTTGGGGCCGTCAGGCTGCGGAAAGACGACCACCTTGCTCATGCTGGCAGGGATCTATAAGCCTTCTTCTGGGCAGATTCGCTTTGGCGAACAGGTGGTTAACCACCTTATCCCAAAAGAACGTAATATCGGGATGGTCTTCCAGAGCTACGCTCTGTACCCCCATATGAACACATTTGACAATATCTCTTACCCTCTAAGGTTGAAGAAAATTCCTAAGAAAGAAATAAGTAGAAGAGTTCATAAAGTAGCGGATATGATGGGAATTGGGGAACTCCTGGAGCGCAAACCCGCTGAGCTCTCTGGCGGCCAACAGCAAAGGGTTGCTGTCGCGCGCGCCGTGGTCAAAGAACCAGCGATCCTCCTCTTTGATGAACCCCTCTCAAACCTGGACGCCAAGCTGCGCTTGCGGATGCGGGGGGAGATCAAGCGCTTACAGGAGAGCCTGGGCGTAACCTCTGTATACGTCACTCACGATCAGGTTGAGGCGATGACCATGGCCAGCAGGGTTGCAGTGATGAACTTCGGCGTGCTGCAGACCTACGGTACCCCCAATCAGCTCTATGATCATCCTGATACCGTATTCGTAGCCGGATTCATCGGTGCCCCCCCGATGAATTTTCTCGAGATGCGCTTTGAGGAACGGGACGACGGTTTTTACCTTGGGAGTCAAGCTCTGGAGATCCGTATTCCGGATGAACGGGGAGCCCAAGCTAGACAGAATGACGTTCCGCAACGAGTGATCATGGGTATCCGCCCCGAGGATGTGAGCGTTGTGGCGGAACAGGATGCGGATTTCAAGGCCGAGGTTTACCTGATCGAACCTTTAGGACGCGAGGACCTAGTTACCTTCAGGTTTAACGACGAAGAGATCCGTGCGCTGGCTCCGGCTCCCTTCATGAGGCGGACCGGCGAGACCATCTTCCTTAAGTTAGATAAAGAGAAGGTGCACCTGTTCAACCCGGAGACAAAAGTTTCCGTCTTAAGGAGCGGTAACGGTGGAAGCTCATAGCGCGGCGGTATCAAGGTGTGATTCGTGATGGAAGTGGGACACTCGTCCGTCGAACGTAATCCCTTGTTTCACACACCCGAAAAGTTGTATAGTTCAGGCCATGAAAATCCAGTCTGCCTAAAGGAGAGGACAGCATGCAAAACAAGATAGGGCTTAACATTCACTCAGGAAGGATCAACGGCGATGTCGAACTGTTGAAACGAGATGTCCGTGCCATTGAGAAAGCAGGCTTCGATGTGGCGGAGATACCGGTGCACGGCGTCGATGTGGTGGTGAACGGGCATCTGCGTGTGGGATGAGCAAAACAGGTAAAAGAACTCCTGAGCGGCTTCGATTTAGATTACACCGTACACGCACCGGACAGGCTCAACCTGAGGGATTTCCAGTACCGCGATGTCCAGCGGAAGGTCTTCGCGGCCAGCATTCAGTTCACCGCTGCGATCGGGGCCAACATACTCGTCTACCATCAAGGTAAACTGAAGAGCAACGGCAGCGAATTGAGCGAGGAGGAGGGACGCGAGATAGAGGTAGATTTGCTGGCCGACCTTAGCAAACTGGCGAAGAGGGAAGGAGTGACAATCTGCGTCGAGAATATTCGCTCGAGCATTACACACTTAATAAAGTTGTTGGAGCGTTGGGGAAGAGAGCGTTAAGATGTGTTACGATTTTGCTCATTCCTATATAAATTCCAAAAAACTTGGATATGATTTTTTAAGATCGATCCGGGTCGCCAAGCCGTACATCCGACACGCCCATGTAAACGACAATTTCGGGAAAGGAAAACCTGAATCGGCGCCACCGTATATCGAAGCGATGCCGATGGGGATAGGGGACTTACACCTCCCTATCGGGTGGGGGAACATCCCGTACGAAGATGTCTTCAGGATCATGGCAGGATATGTGGCATCTATATCCTTGAGCTGCAAGAGAGGTTCTTCGAGAACGGGTACAGCATGCTCGAGGAGGCACTTCAAGACCTAAGAAATATGCTAGAGCAGGTAGAGGCGGAGAAGGGGGAATCTACAGGTCAAGCAGATGTTCGAGGAAATCAC
>CAYQFN010000007.1:0-19626 GCA_964416685.1 uncultured Thermotogae bacterium
GAATGCTGAAGGCGATGTGGTCGGTTGCACGGAGGACATCATCGTCGATCAGCCCGGTCTGTACACCCTGACGGCAACCGGTCTTAATGGATGCTCAGCCAGCGATAGCGTGACAGTGAATGAAGATGTTACCCCACCAACGGTTGAGATACTTCCGAGCGCAACGGTGTTGACGTGTTTAGTCGGCCAGATCATACTGAAGGCACAAGTTGGCAGTGGATGCCAGGTTTATGACTATAGCTGGAAGGACTCACAGGGCGACGAGATCGGCTGCATGGATCAGATCACCGTTGATAAGCCGGATACCTACACGCTGACAGTCGTCGGAGGCAATGGCTGCTCGGCGAGCGCCAAAGTGACGATCACGCAAGACGTTACTCCACCAACGGTCAACGCTGGCTCAGACCAAGTTCTCACCTGCTGTGTGACATCCGTTACATTGGATGGCTCAGCGAGCGGAGGGACTCCTCCGTACACGTACGCGTGGACGGATGCCGACGGCAACACAATTGGCTGCGGCGAAGACCTAACAGTCGATCATCCAGGCACGTACACTCTATCAGTGACCGGCGGCAACGGTTGCTCGGCGAGCGACAGCGTGACAGTGACCAAGAACATCGTTCCGCCGACAGTCTCTGCGGGAGAGGATCAAGTTCTCACCTGTTGTGTGACATCCGTCACACTCGATGGCGCAGCGAGCGGGGGCACACCCCCATACACTTACCAGTGGACGGATGCCGCTGGTAACGTCATCGGAACAACAGAAGACATTAGCGTCGATGAGCCTGGCGCGTACATGTTCACCGTCACTGGAGCGAACGGCTGCGAGGGAACTGACAGTGTCAGCGTTTCACAGGATATCGCGGTGCCGATCGTGGCGATAGCCGATCCGCAGACGCTGAGCTGTATTGTGACATCTGTCACACTGGATGGCTCGGTGAGCGGTGGGACACCTCCGTACACCTACACGTGGTCCGATGCGGATGGAAACGTCGTTGGCAGCATGGAAGATGTCGATGTCAGCGAGCCCGGCACGTACACACTCACGGTGGCTGGTGGTAACTGCTGCTCAGCGAGTGCCTGCGTGACAGTCAATCAGAACATCGAACCGCCGGTCATAGATGCCGGAGCGGATCGCGAACTGACATGCCTGGTCGACGAGGTGACCCTCTCTGTCTGCGCCTCTGGCGGAAAGGAGCCGTATTTGTTCCTGTGGCGGGACGAGCAGGGGACGATTCTTTCGACTGAACAGACGCTCGTTGTGAACACGCCTGGGACGTATCGAGCGACCGTGGTCGGGGCCAATGGCTGCTGCGCAAGCGACGAGGTTGTGGTGAGCAAGAACACAACGCCGCCAGACGTTGATGCTGGACTGAATAAGGTCATCACCTGTGCTAATCCGGAGGCGCGCATCGATGCCAACATCTCCGGCGGGCAGGAACCATACACGATCAAGTGGCTGAACGATTGTGGGGACACGGTGGCTACCACCGAGGATATCACGGTCACCCTTCCCGGCGTCTACACGCTCGTTGTCACCGGAGCGAACGGATGCACGGCGAGTGACTCTGTCACCGTTGCTGACGGGATCATCCCCCCGCGGGTCGACGCCGGTGTGGACAAGCTACTCTCGTGTGAGACCGAAGAGGTTCTGCTCGATGCCACGGTCTCGGGTGGAGCATCTCCGTACACCTACAGGTGGACAAACTCCTGCGGAGCAGTTGTTGGAGATACGGAGGATATCACGGTGTCTGTGCCAAGCGTTTACACTCTTACCGTCACTAGCGCCGATGGCTGTGTCGCGTCGGACAGCGTGGAGGTCACGCGAGAGGACTAGGAGCCGTTGGCTGTTGAGCGGATGAGGAAACGGCACGCTCGGTCACGGTGGACCCTGAACGTGCCGTTCTGTGTTGCTAGATAACACTAATCTCGCGTGATCCAGCCCGAATCGATAGATCCGCTTCCTTACTTGTCGGGAACGATCTCGAACGCCGCAAAGACGTTTCTCTGGTACTTCGGATTGAAGTTGTTGTCCGAAGCGATGAGCAGCGTGTAGTGCCCGTTTGGAAGCTGCGGGCCAAGGCTGATCGCCTCCATGTTATCCGGGTCGAAATCGACCTGCGTGAGGTCTTTGTTGTCGGAGATGATCAGAAGTGGCGTCTTCTCCAACACCGATATTGTGTGCGGATTGGCCGGATCAGCCAAGGCATCGAATCCCATCACGTTCGAGCTGTCGTCGAACTTGACGCCGAACAGACCGATCTGGTTTCCCGCGCCGCTTACGTACGATCGCTCCATGACGATCAGATCGAACTGAGAGGTGATGTGCCCAACGTAGACCATCCCCGGCACACCGTTGTCGCCAGACTTGCCTTCCGGCGGAGCGGCGAACATTGGCTCGGTGACGTATACATATTCAGCTTTCTCGACAGGGGTGCCGCTGCTTAGGTCGTATTTGATCAACCGCACAGGTGTCCCCGCCGTTGGAGTGGCTACATCCCCATCCTGCACCAACGCTTCCTCGTTCATCACGTACAGCGTGGCATAATCAGGCGTAAGCGCACTCGCCTCGAACGAGAGGTTCGTCCTCGTCCCCCGTACCTGCGTGTCGCCGTTGAAAGCGGGCATGAACTTCTCGGGAACTGGGACCTCGCTTAAGAATGTGCCGTCGTGTGAGAATTGCCGTATCCACGGGTTATTGTCCTGATCCCTCTCCGAGCAGGCGATGAACCCGGCGGGCATCCACAGCACATCCTCGCCATCGATGCTCCCTGCCGCATACGGATTCCCCTCTGGCGTTTTGAGTTGCACCACGCTAACGACGTCTACGCTGTGAAGTCCACTCGCATCGAGATCGATATTCAGATTGTACAGAAGTCCCGGCGGATCGACGTTTGCTCCCTTGTCATCGCATATGGCATAGAAGCTACCGTCACCAGCAAGCGTTAACCCGGAGATGCCGCCAACGCTGATCCCATTGAACGCCCAACCATCGCGCGGTGGATCGAAGCTCCCCAAGTAGTTGAGCTGCATCGAAAACACAGCGACTCCAGCTAACAAACAGATTGACATCACTATCGCTAACAACCTACGTACCATTTGTCCCTCCTTTGATCATGGTTATTCCTTGTCTCGCTTCCTTCATCCTTCCTTGTCGGAATCACCTCCTCTCGACCATTATAGGCATCTTGCCCACGTCGACCAAGCGATGCGGAGCTACTCAATGGAGCGTTGATTTGAGAATCAGAGGATTCTTTCACCACGAAGGAGCGGCAGGGCAAACATATGGAGCTAATTCCAAGTATGTTGTCACCAAGGCCTGCCAAGAATCCTGCTATTAGTCTTCCGATTCTACAGGTCGCCGAGACAAGATCATTCGTGGTGGATTTGCCATGCTGTGCGCATTGTCGGAACTGCTAACGAAGAAAGCACCGGCTCGAAACGAAAACACGCAGCGAATGGAAGGAAGAATTGGTTGGGAGAGGAGGATTCGAACCCCCACTAACAGGGCCAGGGCCTGTCGTCCTACCATTAAACGATCTCCCAATTGGTAGCAACATGTTAATGAACCCGGCGCGGCCTGTCAAGACGACGAGCGGTTGCAACGTTGATCGGTGGGAGGCTACAATCGTTGCATGATGATCTCGCACCGTAGGCCCGTCGTTGCTGGTATGTTCTATCCGGGAAGCCCTGATGGCCTCTCCCGGGAATTGACACGCTTGTGTGGTGCCCCATGTTCCGGGAGTGCGCTCAATGCATCGATGGGCCTTGTTGTCCCACATGCGGGGTACGTGTACTCGGGAGCGGTCGCCGGTGAGGGATACGCGCAGCTTGCCGCACGAGGTGAGCCGAAGTGGGCGATCATCCTCGGCTCGAATCACACGGGGATGGGATATCCAATTTCGATCGCCACGGGTGGAACATGGGAGACACCGCTCGGCTCTTCTCAGATCGCCACGGAGATCGCCCAGCGCTTGGTAGATGCTGGGGCCAGAGTAGCGCCGGAGGCGTTCATGCGAGAACACTCAGTCGAGGTACAGCTTCCCTTCCTTCAGCACCTGTTCGGGCTGGGTGTACCGTTTGTCCCGATCTGCATGATGCTCCCGCCGATCGATGATGTCATCGCTTTGAGCGAGGCGATTGCTGCCATCGCGAAAGAGAGCCCCGGCATCGTTATCGCCAGCAGCGACTTCACTCACTATCAACCCGACGCGGTTGCCCGCCGGATTGACCTCGAAGCGATCGATCGTATTCTTGATCTGGACGTTGAGGGGTTCTACCACAAGTTAATCGAAGAAAGACTCAGCATCTGCGGTGGGAGTGCGATCGCTGCCGTGATGAGTTGTGCACGCACCCTGGAGTGGGAGGCGAGCCTCGTTTCGTATGCCACTTCCGGCGATATGACCGGAGACCGATCCGCGGTCGTCGGATACGCTGCGATTTCGTTTATTGGAGGAAGTAATGATAAGTAGTATGACCGGTTTTGGTATGGGGACAGCGAGTGGGGAAGGCTGGCGCGCGGAGGTGACCCTGCGCACGCTGAACAACCGCTTCCTCTCCGTGCGCCTGCGCGCCCTCCACGATCGCCCACAGGTGCAGGTGCAGGTGGAAGAGGCGATCAAGCGCGCGTTCAAGCGAGGAGAAGTGGGGGTTTCAATCTCGCTCGAGCGTGACGCCGCCGCTGTGGAACAGGAGATCTTCTCTGCAGAGACGGTCGAGCGTTACCTCACTGGATTACAGCAGGTGGTGGACCGGTTCTCTCTTCCCCAACGACCGACCCTCTCCGATCTGATCGCTGTAGGCGCGCTGCAGCAGTTAAGCGGTGAGGAGAACGATCCCGGACCAATCATTGGCAAGGCATTGCAGGAAGCGATCGCGGCGACGAAGGATGCGCGGGCCAAGGAAGGGGAACACCTCGCCGGCGAAATCGAAGGGATCTTGAGCAGGATAGCATCCCTCACTGCGCAGGTAGAGGAGCGATTGCCCCAGGTGCAGCGCGAGTTGCGAGCGCGCATGGAGGAGAAGGTCGCCTCTCTCAGCATGGAAGTCGATCCAGCGCGCATGGAGATGGAGATCGCCCTCATCGTTGAGCGCTACGATGTGCAGGAGGAGATCGCTCGACTGCAGGGGCATGTTACTCGCGCAAGATCACTTCTCGTTTCAAGCGAGCCGGTGGGTAAAGAGCTTGACTTCCTGAGCCAAGAGATGCTGCGCGAGGTGAACACACTGGGCTCAAAGTCACGCGATCTGGCGATCAACGGCCTCGTGATTGACATGAAGCTTGCTGTCAATGCGTTCAAGGAGCAGGTACAGAATGTCGAGTGAAGCGATAAGCCTTCGCCGTGGCGTGGGCGGAGGTGTGGCGTTCGTCGTCTGTGGCCCATCCGGAGCGGGGAAGAATTCGGTGATCGAGCGGGTGATGGATGTGCTCCCCGGGCTCTCCTATTCCGTCTCATTCACGACGCGCCCGCGGAGAAGCGATGAGGTCGATGGCCGTGACTATCATTTCATCACCGATGCGGAGTTTAAGCAGCTCGTCGAGGAGGATGAGGTAGTTGAGCACGTGACCTACCTGGGGCACCAGTACGGCACATCGCGTGACCAGATCAAATCGGTCTTCGCGGAGGGAAGGGACGTGATCCTGAACATCGACGTCAACGGAGCAAGGGCGCTGATGGAACGCGGTTTGAGCGACTTCTCCGTTGTCTATGTCTTCCTTACTCCGTCATCGCTGCAGATCCTCGGCACGCGCCTGCGCGAGCGGGGGACGGAGACTGATCAGCAGATCGAATCGCGCTTATCGGTGGCAGCGGAGGAGATGAAGTCGATGCCGCTATTTGAGTATCTTGTGATAAATGATGACCTCGATACGGCGGTTGACGAGCTGCGGTCGATCGTCGTTGCCGAGCGCTGCCGCCTGATCCCATCAGATGACTAGGGTTGGCATCGATATCGTTGACGTTGAGCGGATTAAGCGCCTCCATGAGCGACACGGGGATCGCTTCTTGCGGCGCGTCTTTACAGCAACGGAGATCGAATATGCACTGAGTGCACGCGAAGATAGGAGGTACGAACGCCTTGCGGCGCGGTTTGCGGCCAAGGAGGCGGTGATCAAGGCGCTCGGCTATGCTGTACCGTTGCGCACAATCGAGGTACAGAATGCCGCATCCGGTAGGCCGCTCGTTAGATGTAAATTTGTTGATGGAAAAATCGAGGCCAGCCTGTCACACACGGACAGACTGGCCATCGCCTATGTCCTAATTGAAGGCGACTAGCTACTTGCGCGCCACGCCGCCCTTTGCCGTTACTTTAAGGTTTTTCTCTACAACACGCTTCAGTTCCTTCCCAGGCTTGAACAACGGTACGACCTTAGCATCAACCTGGATCGGTTTCTTGGTCTGTGGGTTGATGCGGCTGCTTGCGCGGCGCGCGCGCACCCCGAATTTGCCGAATCCCACAAGCTTGACCTCCTCTCCGTGCAGCAGGGAGTCCGAAATAAGGCTAAGCACCGAGTCGAGAAGCTGACGAGCCTCTTTCTTAGTCAAGTTCGCTGAATCGGACAAGCGGTCGATGAATTCGCCTTTGTTCATTATGTAATCCTCCTCGAAGTTTATCTATTCACTTGGGTTGCTATCGCCCACAATATCGTCCTCGATATTGGCATTGCTCAACAGGTCACGCATGCTCAAGCTCTCGTGGCCCCCACCGTCGAGGAATGCACTATCGATCCGTTCCTTGGACCGTCTCTTCGATCGCGGTTTACGTGGTTCACGGTGCTCTCGAACCACGGGGACCTCCGGCGGTCCGAACAGGTTGCGCATGGTGAGGCGCACTTGCTTCTTATCCTCGTTGATCCCGATGATCTTTGCCTGCACCTTGTCTCCAATGGTGAGGACATCTTTCGGGGTGGCGATCCGTTGGTCACTGATCTCGGAAACGTGTATCAACCCGTCGACGTCGTCGGTGATCTTCATGAACGCACCGAAATCCTTGATTTCGGTGATTTCGCCTTCAATCACCTGCTCGAGGGAGTAGTTCTCGACGAACTTGCGCCACGGATTTGCCTTCAGTTCACGGATGCTCAGGCTGATACGCCGTTCCTGTGGGTCGACCTTCAGCACCTTTACCTCCACCGTCTCGCCCTGCTTGAGGACGTCACGTGGATGTGCAACGTGACCCCAATCGAGCTCGGAGACGTGAACTAAGCCCTCTATTCCGTCCTCCAACTTAACGAAGGCGCCAAAGTCGGTGATCTTAGTGACTGTACCTACGACGTGTTGGCCGACGGGATACTTCGCCTCAGCGTCTTCCCACGGATCGCGCTGCGTACGACGCAGTGATAGGCTGATGCGATGTGTCTCTTCATCACAATTAAGAACGACGACCTCAATCTCGTCACCCTCGTGCACAACCTCCTTCGGGTTCTCCGGGTAGCCCCAAGAGAGCTCGGAGATGTGCACCAGTCCTTCGATATCTTGTTCGAGCTCCACAAATGCGCCAAAGTCGGTGACGCTGACGACGGTTCCCTTCACGAGCGTCCCCGCCGGGTAGCGCTCGCTGATCCCCTCCCACGGGTTGGGACGAAGGCGCTTGATTGACAGTGAGACCTTTCCCTTCTCCTTGTCGAAGTCGATGACCTTAACCGTCACCTTATCCTTCGGCTTGTACCGACTGGGAGGGACTGGGAGGTCCTTCCATGCGATCTCGGAGCGGTGCACGAGCCCTTCGAACCCCCCGATATCGACGAACAGGCCGAAGTCGACGACACTGCGGATCGTTCCCTCGATCACTTGACCCTTCTCCAGGTTCTCGAAGAGAGCCATCCGCTTCTTCTTCTCTTCATCCTTCAGGTACTGCTTGTGAGAGACGACGAGATTCTTGTCACGGCGAGAGAGTTCGAGGATCTTGAACGGGACGCGCATCCCCTTCAACTCATCGATCGCGCTCGGCAGGTCGCCGCCGAGGTGCGATCCTGGCAGGAACGCGCGAATACCGTCGAGATTGACGTGGTAACCAGCGTTCTTGACCTCGTTTACGATCTCTCCCTCGATGATCTCCCCATCGTGGTATGCCTCTTCGAGTGCGTCGATGCGTTTCTCGTATTCGGCTTGTTTCTCGGAGGCGAAGACCGTTCCTTTGTCCTCATCGATGTACGTGACAAGAACCTCGATCTCTTCCCCTTCCTCAACCTTCCCCTCTTTGCGGAAGGGGGAGAGCTCTCCTACCGGGAGAATCCCCTCGGATTTGTAGCCAATATCAACGAGAATCTCAGTATCGTTTATCTGTACAACCGTTCCTGTAATCGTGTCCCCACGACTATACATCTTGACATCGCTTTCAGTGAAAGCGTCTTTCATCCTGATTTTTCCTTCCATATTGCTATCACCTGTTAGTGGGATTTCCCCTTCCCTTTACATCTCAGGGTTGGGAGCCTGCATGTACATCTCTAGAGTTTCTACTATCCTCCTCCTTTATCAAGCGGCATCGATGTGCTCCATCAGGCGTTCGGTCAGTATGAATGCGCGTTCGCCTGACCTTTCGGGCAATATTCTGATCTCTTTCTCGAGGTCTGCTACACTGACCGCCTTGCCGATGGAGACGCTCACCCGTGGAAATCTGAAGGGATACTGTGGTGGATAGGGGCCATTTGCCACGATATGCACGGGAAGGAACGGCTTATCCGTAAGCCTGGCAAAGTGAATCACGCCTGCCTTGGCTGCTGCTTGCGCCTTCGTCGTCCCCTCCGGGAACATCGCAACCAGTCTCTCCTTGCGCATTGCCTGCAAAACACGGCGGAAATCTTTCTTGCCGAAGTTGTCACGATCGATGATCGTTGAAAAGAGGTGCAGAAATGGCCGAAAGATAACGTTCTTATCCAAGCCTTCACGAGCGATGAACTGGATGCGATTGCGCACGCCGAAGGCCAAGGCAAGTATTGGGATGTCCCAATAGCTACGATGGTGCGCGACGATGATGTACTCCTTACCCGCCTCGATCATTTCTCTGCCGTGCACGCGCATCTTAAACAAAACAGCAACAGGAATACCGACAAGGAAGATTACCAACGCATAGATACCATTTCTAAACAGATTACTTAGCCGCTGTGTCACCGGTGTGCAACCGCTCCTCGACTAGAGCTATCGCCTCAGAAACAACCTCGGCGAGGCTCTTATTGTCCGTGTTCATTATAATTGCGTCACTTGCGGGGTTCAAGGGAGCAATGGTACGCGTTTGGTCGCGCCTGTCGCGCGTGACTATCTCGCGTAAGGTCCTGCTTAGCTGAGTCTGATTACGCTCGCTTGCCCGGCGTCGTGCGCGCTCTTCCGGCGATGCCTGCAGGAATATCTTCACATCCGCGTGCGGCAGGACAACGGTACCGATGTCCCTGCCTTCCATCACGACGTCGTGTCCCTCGGCGATCTCCTGTTGCAATCTGACGAGAAGCTCTCGCACCTCAGGGCGCGTGGCGACACGGGATGATGCCTGGTCGAGTTCTGGTGTGTGAAGGATGTCACTCACGTCCTCGCCGTTCAGGAGAATGCGGCCAGCGTCGCTCATCGTGACGTGTACCTCGTTCAAGGCAAGACCGCGTTTGAGTCCCAGTGCGACTGCTCGATACATCTTGCCCGTCTCCACAAACAAGAAGTGAAAATGCCGCGCGATAGCGCGTCCGAGGGAGGTCTTTCCCGACGCCGCCGGCCCGTCGATTGCAATCTGCATCATTCTTCTCCTTTCGCGAGGAAGCCGGTGCTCGTGCCCCGGACCAGGTAGACGTGCGCCTGTGGGAAGGCCTCTTCCATCTTACATAGAGCCACGGCTGCGAGCCGCTCATCGCTGAAGGCGGCATAAAATGTGGATCCACTGCCGCTCATCCCGGCATATTCCGCCCCCAGCTTTTCAACCGCTTGCGCATAGGGGGTAAGTTCAGGATACAGGAAGATGGCCGCTTCGTACAGGTCATTCTCCCCGAGTTGTGGTTCTTGCACGCTCTGCCGATGTGTTACGATCCGTGTGCGCATCTCCTGATAGACGCTTGCCGTAACGCAGTGCACGGGAGGGACGATGAGGAGAAATCGCTCCCTGCGGCGAGGGAACACAGGCGTGATCGCCTCTCCCCTCCCCGTGGCCCGCACAAGTCCGCCGTGCAGAAAAAGGGGGACGTCCGACCCCAGCCGGGCGGCCAGTGCTGAGAGATGCTTATCGCGAAGGACGGGCGGTGTCAGGCGATCTACCGCCCACAGGACTGCCGCTGCGTCGCTCGACCCGCCACCCAATCCGGCTCCGGTTGGAATCCTCTTATGCACGGTAATTCGCATTCCAAAGCCCACGCCCTTACGATCGAGAACAAGCCGCGCCGCTCTCCACGCCAGATCCTCCTGTGGCGCGATATCAAGGTCATTGGCCACGGTCAATGGAGCGTCGGTTCGCTGCACGATGATCTCGTCAGCAAGATCGACCGTCTGGAGGAGGGAATCGATCTCGTGAAAACCATCCTCGCGACGGCCAAGGACGCTGAGCGAGAGGTTGATCTTGGCGTAGGCAAGCATGCGGATCATGGCAGCTGCGAGGTGGCCTTTTCGTGAGATGTGGGCTTGCCGCGCATAGTAATTTCATGAATTGGCCCATTATAAACAACCTCGCCATCGTGCAGCACCATGCGTGTCGGATTGTGCCCGAAGAAGTATGGGATCTGCCGATAATTCTCTAGGTCGAGAAGAATGAGGTCGGCCCTCTTTCCCACCTCGATCGACCCGACCTCATTTGACAGTTCGAGTGCGGCAGCGGCGTTGAGAGTCGCCGCAGTCAACGCCTCCTCGATGGTGAGCCCCATCTTCATCACTGCCAGACCGATGATGATCCACATCGAGTAGATAAGACAGGTTCCGGGATTAAAGTCGGTGGCCAGCGCGACGGGAAGGTCGAGATCCACCATCCTCCTTGCGGGGGCATAGGGGGAGCCGAGGGTGAACGCCGTGCCGGGGAGAAGAACCGGGATCACACCAGCCTCCCTCAACCGGAGCATCCCGCGTTCGCTCGTGCGCAGGAGATGATCGGCCGATGTCGCCTCCAGATCAGCAGCGAGCTCTGCCCCTCCCACATCCGCCAATTCATCGGCGTGCAGCTTGAGACGCAGGCCAGCTCCCCGCGCGGCGCGCAGAATAGTGCGTGTCTCGCTTACCGTGAAGAAGCCCTCGTCGCAAAACACATCACAGAACTGCGCCAAACGGCGGCGGCGCACCGCGGGGATCATCTCGGTGATGATCGTCGAGATATAGTCTTCTCGGCTCACCCCACTGGGGAAGGCATGCGCGCCGAGGAACGTGGCAACAATGCGCATGGGGACGGTCTTTCGCAGCTGCCTGATCGCCAGGAGGAGCTTTATCTCACCCTCCAAGCTCAACCCATAGCCGCTCTTGATCTCCACTGTTGTCGTTCCGTTCTCGAGCATCAGTTGAAGGCGAGGAAGTGCCCCCTGCACTAGCTCCTTCTGGCTTGATGCTGCGACAGCGCGGGATGTTGATTGAATCCCTCCCTCGGCGTATCGCTCACCCTGCAGGCGGGAGAGAAACTCCTCCTCGCGCGTTCCGGCGAAGACAGCGTGCGTATGCGGATCGACAAGGCCAGGGAGGACCACCGCTCCGCCCGCATCGATCGTGAGATCAATCCCATGCCGGTCGACTTGGGGCGCGATCTCAACGATCACTCCCCCCTCAATGCGGATCGACACGTGCTCTTGCACAGAGACCCTGTCCATCAGGGACCCTTTCACGGGACCATCCCCGCGCGGCGTGACGAGTTGCAAGATGTTCGTGATGAGAGTATTCATACGCAACCTAGTATTATAGTAGGGGCATGACGGCTTTACAATTCTCGGCCAAGAACCGAGAGCGATGGTGAGCCCACCAGGTGAGATTGATCTGGGGAGCGATTAGTGTAAGCTAATGCATAAGAGGGATGTGAAGAAATGATAGAACTGGATGGGAATACACTCTCACTTGACCAGGCCACCCGAGTGGTCTTTCACGGCGAGCCAGTAGTAATGGGAGAAGCGGCGCGGTTGCGTGTACGTACCGGAGCGCAAGTGGTGGAGCAGATCGTCGCTGCCGGTGAGCCGGTGTATGGGATTAACACCGGGTTTGGGCGCCTGAGCAATCACACGATTGCACGCGAGGATCTAAAGCGACTGCAGCGAAACATCGTGCTATCGCATGCGGCCGGGGTAGGCGATCCTGCCCCAGAAGAGGTGGTGCGTGCGATGCTCCTCTTTCGTATCAATTCACTCGCCAAGGGGAACTCGGGGATACGAGGCACGACGATCGATTACCTCATTGATCTCCTCAACAACCACGTTCACCCCATCGTCCCGCTGCAGGGATCGGTCGGTTCGTCGGGAGACCTGGCTCCCCTGGCGCACATCGCGCTCGTCCTCCTCGGTGAAGGAGAAGCGATGCACGAGGGGAAGCGCATCGATGGGAAGACTGCTCTTTCGGTTATTGGGCGGGAGCCAATTACGCTTGCCCCGAAAGAGGGACTGGCTCTGCTCAATGGGACACAGTTCATGAGCGGCCTTTCGTTTTTAGTGTACGTGCGCGGGATGAGCCTGCTGGAGAACGCCATCAGCGCTTCTGCACTAAGCCTGGAAGCGCTGCGTGGATTCAGCGCCCCGTTCAATGTCATGCTCCACAGGAACCGACCCCATCCCGGGCAGGTGTTGATCGCCGAGCAGATAAGGGGACTGATCGATGGGAGCGATCTGATCGACAGCACGGTCGACGACGTGCAAGACGCCTATAGCCTGCGCTGCATTCCGCAGGTCCTCGGCCCAGCGGTGGAGGCTCTCTCTTTCTTAGAGGAGAAGCTCGAGATCGAGATCAACTCGGCGACGGACAACCCGCTCGTCTTTGCCGACGGCTCCGTCCTCTCAGGAGGGAACTTCCACGGCGAGATCCTCGGCTTGGCTCTGGAGATGGCGGGGATGGCCCTTGCCGAAGTGGGGAACATCGCCGAGCGCCAGATCGATCGCCTCCTCACGAGCACGGGTCGGGGATTGCCGCTCTTTCTCGTTGAAGACGGTGGAGTCAACTCCGGACTGATGCTCCTCCAGTACACCGCCGCCTCACTCGTGAGCGAGAACAAGGTCCTCTGTCATCCGGCGCTCGTCGATTCCATCCCCACTTCCGGTGGGAAAGAGGACCACAACAGCCTCGCCCCGATTTCGGCGCGCAAGGCACTGCGGGTAATCGACAACCTGGAGCGGATCGTGGCGATCGAGTACCTTTGCGCGGCGCAGGCGATCGACTTTCAGGGTGTAAGTAAGCTTGCACCGGCCACAGAGAGGATCTATGCGCGGGTGCGCAAGATAGTGCCACATGCCGATCAAGACACGTACTTAGCACCAAGGATCGAGCAGTTGGCTGCTGCTGTGCGCACTGGGGATCTCATCGATGAGCGCGCATAGGGCTGGGATAGTCGGTGTATTGGGGCAGACGAACGTCGGCAAGTCCACGTTCCTCAACGCGGTGATGGGAGAGAAGCTGTTGATCACATCGCCCAAGCCGCAGGCAACACGCAACCGCGTGCGCTGCGTGTACACGACGAACGAGGAGCAGATTGTGTTCGTCGACACGCCGGGCCTGCATCGGGCACACAATGAGCTGAGCCGCCACATCCTGCGCGAGGCCTTTCGGTCGCTGCGCGAGCTGGACGTTATCCTGTACATGGTCGCTCCGTGGGGAAAGGTGAGCGACTATGACCGCACGATACTCGAAAGCTTGGGAGGTGAAGAGCGCCCGATTATCCTTCTCGTGAACAAGATCGACATTGCCCGAGGGAACTCTCTTGAGGAGACCCTCCTCGCCTATGACGGCACGGGTAAGTTTCGCGAGCTGGTGCCGATCTCCGCGACCCAGAAGACGAACATCGATGAAGTACTGCGGACGCTTGTTCCATACTTACCCGTGGGGCCGGCGATATTCCCGCGCGATATCAAGATCGATCGTCCGGTGGAGTTTCTGGTGGCCGAGCTGATTCGGGAGAAGGTCTTCGCTGTCACATTCCAGGAAGTACCGTACAAGACGGCGGTGCAGGTCAAGTGGATGCATGAACGCGACGATGGGTTGGTGGAGATCAGAGCTGACATCGTAGTTGACAGTAAGTCCCATAAGGGTATTATAATTGGAACGCAGGGAAAGCTGATCAAGCGCATCGGTAGCTCCGCCCGGCCGCAGATTGAGGCTCTGTTGGGGGCGCACGTCTACCTCGAGCTGATGGTTAAGATAAGGCGTGGATGGACGAAGGACGCAACTGAGATCGAGCAACTGACCGGATCGTGAGGTGATAGGTAAGAGATGCTTACCGTAGTGTCGGGGAGGATTCTCGTTGTCGATGATGATCCCGATTGGGGACTCATCGTCAAGAAGCTGCTCACTCGCTCCGGGAATGAAGTTGTGACCGTGGAGACCGGCGCGGCTGCCCTAGCGATGCTGGAAAGCGAAAAGTTCGATATCACCATGATCGATATCATCCTTCCCGACGCATTAGGAATCGATCTCATCCCGCGCATCCGCGCTGCGCATCCGCATACGGCGATCTACGTGCTCAGTGGACACACGGACGGCTACAGCGCATCAAGTGCTCTCCAGCAAGGGGCAGAGCGATACATAGATAAGTCTATCGAGCCCACTGCGCTGCAGGAGATGGTTGAGCGCACGCTTGAGCGGCAGCGTCTCATGCGCTCGCTTCAAACTGAACGGGAGCGCTATGAACAATTGGTGGCAAACGCGCCGATCGGCGTTTTTGTGATAGATCTCACCACCATGAAGTTCACCTTCCTAAACAGGTTCCTCCTCGATCTCACAGGCTATGCGCCCGACGATGCCGTTGGTCATCTTCCGACGGATTTCGTTCTCCCGGAGGACAGGGAACTGCTCGCTACGAGGCTGCGCGCCCGCATTGAAGACGATTCGCTCTCCGAAGGCGACAAAACAACCTACCGTTTCGTCAAGAAAAATGGCTCAACGATCGATCTGCAAGTGGAGACGCATGTTGTCGAGATGAGAGAAGGACGATTCATCGAGGGCACGGCGCGGGACGTGACCACCGAGCGGCGCCTTGCTCAGCTGCGGGAGATAGTGCTCGAGCTCGGGCAATCGATACTTTCATCTCATGACATCGATCACATCCTGCAAAGTGTGCTCGCCGCAATAACTGAGCACAGCGGTTTTCAGCGTGCGGTTGCTTCCCTGTACGACCTTTCCGCCCATGACCCACAGGAGGGGGAGGTGTACAAGGTTCTTGCCGCTGGGCTGAGCGAGGAAGAACTGGGGAGTCTACGTGCCGGGGGCGGGATGAGCCCCGCGGAAAGAAAGCTAGCATTTTCTGAGCGATTCCGCTTGGGGGATGCATACTACATTCCGCATGACAAGACACCATGGCCGCTTGATCTTGGTCTCGGAGGAAGCGTATCAATCGATGGTTGGCACCCCGACGACTTTCTGTTCATCCCCCTGCGGGGAGCCGAGGGGATCATTGGGCACATTTCGGTCGACGATCCGGTGGATCGTTCCGTCCCCACGGTGAAGACACTGAAGCCGGTGGTGGCACTTGCAAACCTGGCCGCCCTTGCGGTCGAGCGGACCTACCGCTTCAGACAGCTCGATAAACAGAGGAGAAGGCTGCACGGATTATCGAAGTTCAGTCGCGAACTGGCGATGGCACAGGATGTGGAGCAGATGTGTAATCTTGTCGCAAAGCGAATGCAGCGGGACATGAACTATGAGTTCTTCGGCATCTGGATCCGCGAGGAGGATGAGCTAGTGCTGGCAGGCTACGCCTTGCAAGGGGGCTATGCCAACGAACACGCGTTGTATACCGGGCTGCGCATGCCTGCAAGTGGAACTGGCTTTGCCCGCTGGGCGCTTGAACATCAGCAGGGAATCATCGTTCCCGATGTGAGTGGTGAAGAACGCTATCTCAAGTGGAGTAACCTGACCCGCTCCGAGATTGATGTCCCCATCCCGTCACGCAAGCAAGCACTAGGTGTGATCTCTGTGGAGGCGAGCCGTGTGAACGCCTTTGGCGAGCAGGACAAGGAGATCATCACGGCTATTGCCAGTCAGCTATCGGTCGCGATCATGAACCTCAACCACCGTACGTCCTTGCTCCAGATACACGATCTCGCGCACATGCTCGTCGGAGCAACCTCGGTCGACGAGCTAATAAACAGCACACTTACCTTCCTCAGTGAGCAGTTTTCTGTGCAGCGGAGCATGATCCTGCTGTGTGAAGGGGAGGAGCTGGTGGTGCGTGGAGTGCGTAACCCCAGCCAAGCCAATGGCGTCAAGGTGGGATATCGTCTTTCTCAGGGGGATGGAATAGTGGGTTGGGTGGTGGCGCACAAGAAGCAAGCACTCGTGAGCGACGTGCGCAAGGATCGACGCTACGTTAAAGGCTTTCCCGGGATACGCTCTGAACTCGCTGTGCCGGTGATGATCGCTGACAACGTCCTCGGTGTAATGAACATTGAGAGCCCACAGGTCGGCTTCTTCGATGAAGAAGATCGACGGCTGCTCACCGCAGCGGCGGCGCAATTTGCAGTGGCGTTGTCGAACATTGAAGCCCAATCGAGTCTGCGCGAGCAGGCCGTGCGCGACCCGTTGACGCAGCTATTCAACCGCCACTACTTGAACGAGGTGATCGACGGTGAATTCGACCGTGCCGATCGCTACGGTCGTGAGATCACGCTGATGATGCTCGATATCGACGGCTTCCGCCGCGTGAACAACACCCTCGGTCACTTGAGGGGAGATGAGGTGCTGCAGAATGTGGCGCAGGTCCTCTCGGAGAGCGTGCGCACCGCTGATAGTGTCATTCGCTACGGCGGCGATGAATTCCTCATTGTCATGCCTGAGACACTCGAGGATACGGGAAGAGTGGAAGAGAGACTGAAGAAACGGGTCGAAGCCCTCCCATCCAAATTAGGGTTAGGCAATCTCAAGATCGGCCTGTCCATCGGGATCTACGTGCGCCACGCGGGAGACACGCACTCGGTGCAGGAGATCCTCGCCCAGGCCGATCAACAGATGTACACCGACAAGCGCAAAACCTACGCTGCAATAGAACACACGGATGACTATCCTTATTGATCAGCTAAGCACAGCGCACGAATTCTCTGCCTGCGAAGCACTGCAGCGCGCCACCTCCGATCAATCTGTGTTCTTTGCCGCACCCGCGCTCGTCGCGATAGAGAAGTGCAATGGATTGATCCTCGCAGCGATGCGGCGTGATGGCGAGATGTGCGGGACGATCATCGACATAGCGAGCGTGGATACAGATCTCTCCTCCTGGTTCACCGCCTTTCATGCAGTGAGCGAGGATGAGAGAAACAAGGGGATCGGCACGATGCTGCGATCGCGCGAGCGTGAGATCGGCATGCAAAAGGGAGTAGCGCTCGTCAAGTGGGCGATCGATCCGCTGCGTAGCCTAGAGGCGCACGTTGCGTTCAACAAACTGGGGGCTGTTGCCGTCGGATACGAACGCGATCTGTACGGCGAACTGCGCGATAGCAGGAATGAAGGCCTGGCTACGGATCGATTGCTCGTGGAGTGGTGGCTGACCGCACCGCGGGTGAACGCGGTGATCGATCGCCACGCTCTTCCGCACCACTTTCACCTCGGCCTCGATAAGATGGAAGTGGCAACGCGTACCAGACTGACAGATGGTGGCTTGCGCCGGTTGCTGGGATTCGATGATTCCGTGTGTGCCGGTGTAACAAGAGGCGCCGTGGTTCTGGTTGAGATTCCGGCGAAACTCGACCGCATACGAGCGAACGACCTCGACTTAGCGCGCGACTGGCGGCTGCAGACGCGCGACATCTTCGAACGGATGTTTGCCGCCGGGTACACCATCACCGGCCTCGTGCACGAGGGAGGGAGAAGCTTTCAGCTGTTCGAAAGGGTAAGCAAGGCAACGATCCTTGAGCGCGACAGCTAAGGGAAGCTGGTAGAGCTGTGAACGAGTGATCGGTGATGAGAGAGAAGAAGCGATCTCGCGCAGATAGAGGGATTACAATAGGAAAGAACAAGAGAAAATAGTAGCTCTTAGCGCTCCCCCCGGTGAGCGAACGAGGGGAACGTGTGCTATTATTCGCGGTAAGGGTTCGTCGATGCTCGGATGCGCGGCGGACGAGAGAACTAGGAGGAACGATGAACAAGAGAGAACTGGCGAAGATGATCGATCACACCCTCCTCGGGCCCACGGCCTCCACCGAGGGCGTGCGCAAGCTGTGTGCCGAGGCTAAGGAGTACGGATTTGCCTCGGTTTGTGTCAATCCGTGTCACGTCGCGTTGGCACGTGAACTCCTCAATGATGAAGATCCGAAGGTGTGTGTGGTAGTTGGATTTCCCCACGGGATGTCCACGAGCGAGGTCAAGGGATTCGAGGCGGAGAAGGCGATCGCAGATGGTGCGGATGAGGTGGACATGGTGATCAATGTCGCAGCGTTGAAGGCTGGGAACTATCGCACTGTATCGGAAGATATTCGCGCCGTGTGCGCAGCGGCGGAGAAGGCCCCGCGTAAGGCGCTGGTCAAGGTTATCCTGGAGACGGCCCTCCTCGATGACGCAGAGAAGCGCGCCGGGGCTGTCGTAGCCAAGGCAGCTGGTGCCGATTTCGTGAAGACATCGACCGGATTCGCCTCGGGTGGAGCGACGGTGGAAGATGTCGCACTGCTGCGGAAGGCGGTCGGTCCAGAGATGGGCGTGAAGGCGGCTGGCGGGATCCACACGTATGAACAGGCAGTGGCGATGATCGAGGCGGGAGCGAGCAGGATCGGCGCCAGCGGCAGTGTGGCAATCGTAGAGGGCGCCCCGGAGTAGAGTGGGAATCGAGCGTGGAGAGGCGTTCGTCCTTCGCATCCGTGACTTCGCTGAGTCCGACCTCATCGTCACCCTCTTCACCGAGGACTGGGGGAAGAGAACGGCGATCGCCAAGGGAGCGCGACGGGTCAAGTCACGCCTGGGCGGGGTCTTCGATCTCTTGAATCGCGTGGAGGTCGTCTTCTACGCCAAGGCTCAGCTCGATCTGGTCAGCCAGGGGGCGGTGATCTCCAATTACCCGCGCCTCAAGGGCTCCCTCGACACCGTGTTGGCGGCGCTTTCTGTTGGCAAGCTCCTCGATCGGCTCCTTCCCCTTCATCAACAGGAACCGGCAGCCTACACGATCCTCGCGCGAATGCTCGCGCAGTTAGAAAGCGGTGCCCCGCACGGTGAACAGACGACAATTGCGGCGATGCTGAAGCTCTTCGCAGTGCTTGGGCACAGGCCGCAACTCACGGCATGCACAAGATGTGGGAGCAGGCATGGTCCATTTCGCTTTGTTCCAGCGCGCGGTGGGGTTGTGTGTCTAAAGTGCGGCGAGAGAGGAATCGATATCAGTCGTGGATTCGCTCTGTCTCTGAATGCGCTCCTTGATAGTCCACTGTCGCGAGCGGGAATCGTTCGTCTGGGAGAGGGTGAGCTTTCTCAAGCGCATGAACTGATCGATTCATACCTGCGTGAGCTGACGGGGCCCAATTCAGGGGCTGTTCCAACGAGGGAGTGAGCAAACCAAGTCCCACGGGGCCAAGTC
>CAYQFN010000007.1:19726-24489 GCA_964416685.1 uncultured Thermotogae bacterium
CCAAGTCCCACGGGGCCAAGTCGCTTGAACTGTGATACGGGATTTGCCTATAATTCACGAGTAGGAGGATGAGATGCACTGCCAATTACAATCTCCAGAACGGATCTTATTCGATGGCGAAGCGAAAATCGTCGTTGCCCACAGCCCTGAGGGCGAATTTGCCGTAATGAACGGTCACGCGCCACTCCTTGCGGCACTTGGCCCGTCGCCGTTGCGCATAAAGACAGGCGATGAAGAACACGTCTTTGCACTGAGAGGGGGGGTGTTACAGGTGACTGCGGATGGAGTGACGGTCCTTGCCCATGAAGCGATCCCCACGGGCGAGATCGATCTCGCTGCGATAAATGCCCGTAGAGAAGAAATCGTGGGTATGCAGGGTGAATCGGCCAATGGTGAGCAGCAAGCCACCTCTCCAAGCGAGGAGGAAATCGCTTTCCTCGAAGTGCAGAAGAGACTGGGGGAGAATAATGGATAGGCGCGTGGTCATCACCGGACTTGGTCCGGTAACGCCGATCGGAATCGGTAAGGACGCTTTTTGGAATGCGCTTATCGCCGGGAAGAGTGGAGTGCGCCGCGTCGATGATTTGATTGACCTGTCGGGGATTGATGTGAAGATCGGCTCCATCATGGAAAGCTTCGATCCGCTTGAGTACATGGATAAACGACGCGCGCGACGGATCGATCGCAGCGCTCAATTTGCCTTGGTCGCCTCCAAGCTCGCGCTCGATGACGCCGGTCTGACGTCGAGTGAGATGCCGCTAAAGAGGACCGCAGCGATCGCGGGGACTGGAATCGGCGGATTGAAGACACTGGAAGAGAACTTTGGCGTCCTGGCCGAGCACGGACCACATCGCATAAGTCCGTTCTTCGTCCCGCGATTGATGCCCAACGCCAACGCCGGGCAGATAGCAATCGAGTATGGAATGCGTGGGCCGAACTTTGGTGTGGTCTCCGCTTGTGCCAGTTCCGCGCACGCAATTGGGATCGCTTCGGAGCTGATTCGTTCCGGATTCTGCGATGTTGCGGTCGCTGGCGGATCAGAGGCTGCCCTCGTGCGGATTGCCTACGCCGGATTCACCAAAATCGGAGCGCTCTCCAAGCGAAACGATGACCCACAGCGTGCGTCTCGCCCGTTCGATAGGGACCGTGATGGCTTCATAATGGGAGAGGGGGGAGGCTTCATCATCCTTGAAGAGCTTGAGCGAGCGATTGAGCGCGGCGCTCACATCTACGGCGAGCTGATTGGCTTTGGCATGAGTGCCGATGCCGAACACATCACCGCCCCCGCTGAGGACGGCGCGGGTGCAGCGGAAGCGATGCAGATGGCGATCGACCGTAGCGGGATCACCCCTTCCCAAGTTGACTACATCAACGCGCATGGAACATCGACCCTCCTCAATGACAAGACAGAGACACTGGCGATCAAGACCGTCTTCGGTCATAGTGCGAGAAACGTGAACATAAGCTCCACCAAGTCTCAAACCGGCCATCTCCTCGGTGCTGCCGGCGCAGTGGAAGCGATCGCTACGCTGCTCTCGATGGAACACGGCATCATTCCCGCAACCTGCAACTACGAAACCCCTGACCCCGAATGCGACCTCGATTACACTCCGCGGACGGTGGAGAAGAGGATTGAAGTCGCCATGAGCAACTCCTTCGGCTTTGGCGGCCAGAACGCCTCGCTCCTGTTCAGATTGGTACAAGATTTTCATTCCTAGGATTTTTCAGTGATGTATTGCGAAGATCACTTCTAGACGATGGCATCCTCTGTTCAAGCAGTAATTGCTCAATCCAGAGTATGACAAACGTGAGCGCTTTACGACGTGACCGAGCTTGAAGGAGCTGTTCGGCGGTGTCACTGACAAGGCAACGCGTGGATCTACCAGGCAGTTCATATCCATCACTGCACTCTTTGAGGAGTGTGCGATCACGTTGGGTTGTTGTACTCAACGATCAGCGTGATCGCAAAGCGCGTCCATGAGACGATGAAACCCCAAGATCGAAGGTCTCCTACCCCCTTATTCCTCGCCTCCGCTTGCTCGTTGCCGAAAGGCGGCGTTGGCGTGTAAGATGTGCCATTCATAGAAGGAGGAAGGAGCATGATTCATATCTCTCTACCGGACGGGTCGAAGTTGGAGGTCGCACCTGGTGCCTCACTACGCGAGATAGCAGGCGCGATCGGGCCAGGCCTTGCCAAGGCCGCGGTGTGTGCGAACGTCAATGGAACTATGCGCGATCTGCGCGAGCGGGTGAGCGAGGACGCTTCGGTGACGTTCTTCACGCGCGGATCTGAGGAGGCGCTGTCGGTACTGCGCCACACGACGACGCACATCATGGCCCAGGCGGTGAAGAGGCTCTTTCCGCAGGTTCAGCTTGGAATAGGACCGGCGATCGAGGACGGCTTCTACTACGACTTCGGCGTGGAGGAACCGTTCACGCCAGAACAGCTCGCTTCGATCGAGAAGGAGATGCGGCGTATCATCGCCTCCGCCTATCCGATCGAGCGGCTCGAGGTGAGCAGATCCGAGGCGCAGAAGATCCTGAGTGATCAGGGTGAGCCGCTTAAGCTGGAGCTGTTGGCCGATCTAGAGGATCAGACGATCACCATGTTCAGACAGGGTGAGTTCATCGACCTCTGCCGCGGGCCGCACCTGGCACACACCGGTGAGGTGAAGAAAGACGCGTTCAAGCTCCTCTCCGTCGCCGGTGCTTACTGGCGAGGCGACGAGTCGCGGCCGATGCTGCAGCGGATCTACGGGACGGCGTGGCAGAGCAAGAAGGACCTCGCAGCGCATCTGGAGAAGCTTGAACAGATCGAGGCGCGCGACCATCGGAAGCTAATCAAGCAGCTCGACCTGGTCAGCTTCCATGAGGAGGCTGGTGCCGGTCTTGCCTACTGGCACCCCAAGGGTGGACGGATGCGCGTGATCATCGAGGATTACTGGCGCAAGCTGCACTATCAAGGGGGATACGATATCGTGTTCACCCCGCACATCGGGCGCGCCCAGCTGTGGGAGACCTCCGGGCACCTTGATTTCTATCGCGATGGGATGTATGCCCCGATGGACATCGACGGGCAGGATTACTACATCAAGCCGATGAACTGCCCGTTCCACATCATGATCTACAAGTCGAAGACCCGCTCCTACCGCGATCTGCCGCTGCGCTGGGCCGAGCTGGGGACGGTCTATCGTTACGAGCGAAGTGGCACCCTGCACGGTCTGCTACGAGTGCGCGGGTTCACCCAGGACGATGCGCACATCTTCTGCACCCCCGATCAGGTGGAGGACGAGATCCTGCGTGTCCTCGACTTCAGCCTGAACCTGCTGCGCGGCTTCGGGTTCGAGGAGTTCAAGATTGAGCTCTCTGTGCGCGACCCGAACAAGCCGGACAAGTACGCCGGAGAGGATGCGATGTGGGAGCAGGCGGAGGCGTCGCTCGTCAAAGCGCTCGACACACGAAATCTTCCCTATGAGCGGATGGAGGGGGAGGCCGTCTTCTACGGCCCGAAGATCGACATCAAGATCAAGGACGCCCTCAACCGCACGTGGCAGTGCACCACCATTCAGTTCGACTTCAACCTCCCCGGCCGCTTCGACATGACCTACATCGGTCAGGATGGAGCCGAACACCGCCCGTACATGATTCACCGCGCCCTCCTCGGGAGCCTGGAGCGGTTCTTCGGCATTCTAGTGGAACACTACGCCGGCGCGTTTCCCGTATGGCTGGCGCCGGTACAGGCGATGGTGATCCCCATCTCCGATCGCCATAACGACTATGCGCATCGGGTAGCCGACACTATGAAGGCATCCGATCTGCGCGCCGAGGTCGATACGTCATCCGGGCGCATGAACGCCAAGATCAGGAACGCGCAGATGGAGAAAATCCCCTACATGCTCGTCGTCGGAGATAAGGAGATGGAGGCGGGTACTGTGGCCGTCCGTTTGCGCAGCGGGGAGGATCTCGGCGGGATGAGCGTTGACGATCTCGTAGCGATGATCACGCGCAAGGTGGAGGAGAAGGCGCTCCTCTAGGAGGCAGAAATGGAGGAATGGACCCTCCTGATACGGGTACTCGTTGCTGCGGCTCTTGCCGGTGTGATTGGGGCCGAGCGTCAGCTACACGGCCGCCCCGCCGGGCTACGTACGCACCTTCTGGTGGGGACCGGGGCGGCCCTGGTGATGGTCACCTTCGCGCTGACAGCGCGCATACTCCCATCCGATGGTGTATGGGGCCAGCTGGTGCGGGTCGATCCGGGGCGGCTCGCGGCGGGGATCATCACCGGGATCGGTTTCCTCGGCGCGGGGACGATCATGCGCACCGGCGACTGGGTCTTCGGGCTGACGACGGCCGCGTCCCTCTGGTTTGTCGCTGCGCTGGGCATTGCCGCTGGTGAAGGGCTGTATATCATCGCTGCAGGAGGGATGGTAATTGGGTTGATCGTCCTGACAGTAATGGATCGGCTCGAACAGAGGATTCCCACCGCTGTCCGCCACGAACTTGTTGTTGAGATCGACCCTCAGGAGCAGGAGGAGGTCCTAGCTTCCGTCTACCGCCTGCGCTCGGATAAGACCATGCGTGTCCACCTCACCGGATGGGAAATTAAGGACGCAAGAGAGCGGGTCACCCTCCACTTTCGCATCCGTCACCGTGGCTCTGTCGATATAGCGGCCATCGCCTCGGCGATCTCCGCTCTCGATGGCGTGTTTAGCCTGCGGATCGAGTAAGAACGCGGAACGGAAAAGATAGGATGCCTTAATTCT
>CAYQFN010000008.1:0-23602 GCA_964416685.1 uncultured Thermotogae bacterium
AGCACAGGCCCAGTACTTGAGCGCGATTATCTTATTTCGCAACAAGGACTACACCACAGCAACCGTGACGCTAGAGGAATTGATATCTAAGCACCCCACCTTCGAACGGGCCTACATGCCCTTGGGCGATCTCTATCGCGGGCGTGGAATGCCCGTCACCGCACGAAAATACTTCAATCAGGCCCTCTCTATCATCAACAAGGCCCTCTCACAAGCGAACAAAAGGCTTTCATCCGCCAAATTGATGTCGGTGTACGACAAACTGCGCAAACAGATCGACACTCTCAATCAGGAGAAACAGGCAGTAGAACAGGCATTGAATAGCCTTCCCGGGACCACTTCTCCTTGAAGGTAAGCCCTCCTCTCTCTATACTGAACGCGTTATGGGAATCGGTCGGATCAAGAAGAGTCTGGATTTCATGTTTGGGCAGACGAATGCCCAGCAACTGAAGCGCTACTATCGTGCTCTGCAGGATGTAAACGATCTCGAGCCGGAGATAAAGAAGCTTTCTGATAGCGAACTTGCTGCGAAGACGCAGGCGTTTCGGGAAGCTTTGGAGGAGGGAAAGACTCGCGAACAAATCCGCAGTGAAGCGTTTGCTGTGGCTCGCGAGGCCGCGGTCAGGACAACAGGAATGCGCCCATTCGACGTGCAAATCCTTGGGGCACTCGCGCTCGATGACCGCAAGATCGCCGAGATGCAGACCGGCGAGGGGAAGACCCTCGTCGCGACCCTCCCGGCGTACCTGAACGCCCTTGTGGGGAAGGTGCATGTCGTGACAGTTAACGACTACCTCGCTCGCCGCGACCGGGAGTGGATGGGGCCCATCTACGAGTTCCTCGGCCTGTCGGTCGGCCTTCTACAAGAGGGAATAACACCGGAAGAGCGGAAGGCAGCCTACGCCGCGGACATCACCTACGGGACGAATAATCAGTTCGGCTTTGACTACCTGCGCGACAACATGGTCCTCTCCATCGATCAGAAGGTGCAGGGACCGCTCGACTTCGCGATCATCGATGAGATCGATAACATCCTGATCGACGAGGCGCGCACCCCCCTGATCATCTCCGGCTCAACTGCGGAATCGATAGACAAATACCGCAAGTTTGCCAGCGTTGCTCGTCGGTTTAAAAGAGATGTCGACTTCGAGATCGACGAGGAGACGAAGCGGCTCACGCTCCTTGACACAGGGATCCACAAGGCGGAACAGGCCCTCTCTATCGACAACCTCTATGCACCGGAGAACACTGACGCACTGCATCACCTGGAGACGGCACTGCGGGCACTGCACATGTTTCAGAAGGAGCGGGACTATATCGTCAAGGACGGGCGCGTGATGATCGTCGATGCGTTCACCGGCCGGTTGATGCCCGATCGCCGCTACTCGGACGGCCTGCACCAGGCGTTGGAGGCGAAGGAGGGGATGATGGTACAGCGCGAGTCGCAGACACTGGCCACGATCACCCTGCAGCACTACTTCCACCTGTATAAGAGGATCTGCGGCATGACGGGAACGGCGAAGACAGAAGAGGATGAGTTCAAGCAGATCTATCACCTCCCTGTCCTTGTCATTCCAACCAATAAGCCCCTGATTCGTGAAGCGAAACCTGACGTCATCTTCCGCACAGAGAAAGCAAAGTTCGACGCAATAGCAGACGAGATCGAGAAACTACACAGCACAGGTCGCCCAGTTCTTGTTGGTACGGACTCTATCGAGAAATCGGAATACCTGTCCAAACTGTTGAAAAAACGCGGTCTGCAGCACACGGTACTGAACGCGAAGTACCACGAGAAGGAAGCGGAGATCGTCAAGGACGCCGGGCAGCGCGGAGCGATCACTGTGGCTACGAACATGGCTGGACGAGGAACGGACATCAAGCTCGCTGATGGGGTGGCGGAGCTCGGTGGGCTACACGTTCTTGGTTGCCAACGACACGAGTCACGGCGAATCGACAACCAGCTCCTCGGGCGCGCCGGGCGTCAGGGAGACCCGGGTTCATCGCAGTTCTACCTGTCGATGGAGGACGACCTGTTGCGCATCTTCGGTGGAGAGCGCATCGGGACAGTCATGGATAGGCTGGGGATGGAAGAGGGGCAGCCGATCGAGCACGAGATTCTGTCGAGCGCTATCAGACGGGCACAGAAGCGCGTTGAGGGAAGGAACTTCGACATCCGCAAGCACCTATTGGAATACGATCTTGTCATGGCAAAGCAGCGTGAGGCGATCTACGCCCTGCGCGATCGCTTCCTCCTACCACCGCGCGATCAGATAGAGCAGATATCATCAGATGACCTCGATGAGTATCTGCACGATCTGTTCGCCGAAGTCGCGGCAAATATTACCTCCGAGTATGTCGATCGCTCCCGCCCCGCTGATGAATGGAACCTGGAAGGGCTCGCTCGCCTCCTCTCCTCTTACCTTCCCATCAACAAAGAATCCTTGGCAGGAAAGGACCCAGATGAGCTGGAGGAGCTTGTCGTCGACGTGTTCGAGCGAGCACTGGCTCACCAAAAGGAGCGCTTTCAAGAGCGCTTCCCACTTATCGCTCACTACATCATCCTCATCACGATCGACGAGGCGTGGCTCTCCCACCTGTACACGCTCGACGACCTCAAGGAGGGGATCGGACTCACCGCTTACGCTGGCACCGACCCGCTCGTTGTCTTCAAGCGTGAGTCATTCGTCCTCTTCCAGGAGATGCTTGCTCGCACGGCGCAGAAGATCGTCAGTTCTCTTCTAAACCCGCGTCTTACCATACAGGGAGAAGAGCAGCCTCAACCCCAGCGAAAGATGCTCTACGTGCATACCGACTCAAACAGCTCCACGACGACTACTTCCGCTGCGCAAAAGCAGAAGAAACCGGTACGCGCGAAGAAGACTCCGGGACGAAACGATCCCTGCCCGTGCGGATCGGGAAAGAAGTACAAGAACTGCTGCGGCAAGAACGCCTAACTCGTCTTCAGCAGGAGCTCGTCATCGACGATGTGCTTCCTGCTGAACAGATCGACAAGATCGATCACCGTAAGTGATTCCTTCTCCTCTCCGCTGAAGTCGTAGATCACTTCACCATTGTTCATCATGAGCAATCTGTTCCCGAGGGAGAGTGCCTGTTCCATGTTGTGCGTGACCATGATCGTCGTCACCCCCAACCGCTCGACGAATTCCTGAGTCAACAGCAATACCCTGGCCGCGTTGGCCGGATCGAGGGCAGCCGTGTGCTCATCAAGAAGCAGAATCTCCGGCTGAGCAAGCGTGGCCATGGTCACGGTGAGGGCCTGTCTCTCTCCCCCGGAGAGGAGCGAAACCGGGTCGTCGAGCCGGTGTTCGAGGTTCATGCCAAGCGATACCATCTGATCGATCATCTCATTCCTCCGCTTGCGCGTGATCGCCAATCGCAGGGAGCGGTGAGCACGCTTGGAAGCGAGGGCCAGGTTCTCAGCGATCGTCATCATGGGAGCGGTGCCCGCCAGGGGATCCTGCGTGATCCTGCCGATCCACCGCGCTCGTTGATGTGTTGGGAGGGTCGTTACGTCCCTCCCCTTCACCATCACCTTTCCTGCAGTGGGGAAGATCGTCCCGGCGATAACGTTGAGAAGCGTTGTCTTCCCCGCTCCGTTGGAGCCGATCACCGTGAGGAAGTCTCCTTTGTCAAGGGCAAGGTTGATTCCCCCAAGGGCAAGGACAACGTCCTGCCCAGCGCGGAAGGCCTTGCGAATGCTCTCCAGCCTCAGCATGTCTTTACCCTCCTTGACATCCGTTCGCGAAAGGCGGGTACAACGAGAGCGATGATAACGATAAGAGAAGTGACAAGCTTCAGGTCGCTCGCCTGGAAGCCGATCACATGCCCGTAGCGGAGGGCGAACATGACCGCTGTGCGGTAGATGAGCGATCCGATGAGGACGCTCGTCGTCATCCACAGCACCTTACGAGAGCGGATGAGCGATCCGCCGATAATCACTGCAGCCAGACCGGCGACAATTGTCCCTATGCCCATCCCCACATCGGCAAACCCGCTGTACTGAGCGACGAGCGCTCCGGACAGAGCGACAAGACCGTTGGATAGCGCCAGTCCGGCCACCTTTATTCGCTTCGTGTTCACCCCCTGTGCAATCACCATCTGCTCATTGTCGCCAGTTGCACGCAGGACCAAGCCGATCTCTGTCTTGAAGAAGAGGACCAGGATAAACATTATACTGAGCGCGATGAGAGTGATGAACAGGAGAACCGACATGTTTCCCAGTGGGTGAAACACCCGCTCCACGACGCGGATGATCGTGTTCGTGCGCAATAGGGAGATATTGGGCCGCCCCATGATACGCAGGTTTATCGAGTAGAGCATGATCATCGAAAGGACGCCCGCCAGGAGATCGGTGATCCCTAAGCGGGTATTGAGAAGGCCCGTAATAACCCCAGCCAGTGCCCCTGCGGCAAAGGCGATTGCCAGCACGAGAAATGGATCGAACCCGTGAGTGACAAGGAGGGAGGAAGCGATGGCCGCTCCGGTGACGAAGCTTCCATCGACCGTCAGATCGGGGAAGTTGAGGATGCGGTAGGTGATGAACACCCCGAGCGCCGCAATCCCGTACAGCAGGCCCTGTTCGGCTGCGTGAATCAGAATGAGAGCCATCGCTCCTCCTTCGCTACTTGGCCCGTTCCCAGACAGCGCCGCCGTAGAAGACCTTGCTCGCCTTGTCGATCACCGACTGCGGGAAGGTGAGGCCTAACTTCGCCGCTGCATCGAGGTCCAACACTACCACCGTCTTGCTTTGATACGTAACAGGGATTTCGTTCGGCTTCTTGCCGTTTAACACCTGCTGTACCACGCTACCGGTGAGCAGACCGTGTTCGTAGTAGTCAAATCCGGTAGCCAGAGTGACGCCGGAGCCGAGGCTCGTTGGATCGCCAACGAGGAAGGGAATGCCTCCCTCTTCTGCCGCACCGACCACTGAAGCGATTGCGGAGACGACCGTGTTATCCGTGGTCACGTAGAGAGCGTCCACGCGACCGATAAGGGACTGGGCGGCGATGGGGACGTTGGCCGTCGTATCCGCCACCGCTTTGATGATCGTCACTCCGAGGTCCCTTGCCGCTGCCACGGCGAGGTCAGTGAGCACGACCGAGTTTGCCTCACCCGGGTTATACACCATGCCGATCTTCTTGATCTTCGGAGATAGCTCCTTGAGCAGAGCGATGTCCGAAGCTACTGGGATGAGATCCGATGTGCCGGTTATGTTTCCATTTTCGCTCGGATCCTTGGCATCCATCACCAAGCCAGCCGCGACCGGATCGGTCACGGCAGCGTAGATAATCGGCGTATCCGTCCCTGCGAACACCTGTGCTGCTGCCTGCGCCGTTGGCGTGGCTATCGCTACCACGAGGTCCACATTTTGCGCCCTAAAGTCCTGTGCGATGGAAAGGGCCGTTCCCATATCCCCTTGCGCGTTAGCGAGCAGGTACGTGACGTCCGTTCCCTCAACGTATCCAGCGGCCGTGAGCGAATCGATCACTCCCTGGCGCACCGCATCGAGCGCCGGGTGCTCCACAATCTGGCAAATGCCGATCTTTATCGGCGCTCCACTCACCACCATCACCGACATTGAAGCTAAGACAACCCCTACCACTACCACCAGCAATAATCTTTTCATTACATCCTCCTTGCTATTTTGCTCTGATCCTTCACCTACGGCCTCGTGCTTTGATATCCTCACCTCCGTGGCAAAAATAAAAGACCACAGGCATAGCCTGTAGTCCTCTCTGACACTCCTGCGTTGCAGCCTAATTGTTAGGCGAACGCAGAAATGCCAACGCTAAACCAATACCAACGAGAAGAGCGCTCATCAACTGACAAAATCGCTACGTTCTTCATCGCTGTCATGATACGCCTATCATAGAGGCAGATGATGCGTCTGTCAAGGGGTCATCTGAGATCATCACGAATAGGCGATGACAGCGACCCATCGCGAGCCTCATGGATCCAACCCAAGCCAAGCGAAGACTTCTTCTATTATTAGATTGCGCATTCACTGTTTCCGGACCTTCATCGACCCTTCGTTGACAAGCCCCTCCTTACTCGGTATCATTTAGCAAACAGTATAAGAGAGTGCTAACAATGGAAAACACGCTTCCGGAGCGACAACGACTGATTCTAAAAGAGGTTGTTGATCGCTACATACGACTTCGCGAACCCGTATCATCGCGGATGATCCTCGATGATTACGGCCTGTCCGTCAGCTCGGCCACGGTGCGCAACGATATGAACGACCTGGAAGAGGCAGGGTACATCGAGAAACCGTATGCTTCTTCCGGTCGCATTCCCACAAAGAAGGGATATCGGTTCTTCGTAGATTGGCTCATCGATCTCTCAGAGCTGACGAAGAAAGAGCGCCTAGAGGTTGTAGAAGCGTACGAGGTTCAATGCCTCGAGGTAGGAGAGACGATGCGGCAGACTGCCTTCCTCCTCGGGAACATCACCGGATATGCGGGGTTTGTCATTCCCCCTCGTCCGGAGGAGACGCACCTCGATCGTGTCGTGCTCGTGAAAATGGGATCGCGAACGGTCCTGTTGGTAATTGTCTCCGACATCGGCATCGTTAAACAGGGCCTCGTTTCACTCGACGATGACATCTCTCAAGCTGAGATTAAAAGGATCACGGAGATCATCAACACGGAATTGCATGGGGTATCCCTCGATGCAGTGCGTGGCCTTGCTCTGCAGGATAAGTCCGAGGGATGGTACGAACGGTCGGTGCGTCAAGCCCTCCTCGTCCTCGGGCGTCTGCTCGAACGGCGTTCCGGTAAGCGTCTCTACTTTGAGGGGGTGCTTAACCTCGTATCTGACCTGCAGGAATGCGTTCCCGATCAGGCGATGAATCGCTTTGCTGGATTAATAAGTGCGGTACAGGATGAGGAAGCGTTCGTTAATGAGATCTACAGAGCGCGTGGGGAGAGGAGTGGCCTTGTCGTCTCCATCGGGGAGGTACGTTGCCCCGGTCTGGAGGAATTCAGCATAATCACATCCGACTATCGCCCCCACGGAGGGGTGATGGGAGTGATCGGACCCATATGGATGAACTATGGACGGGCGATGTCAGCCCTTAGTTACATCGCCAATCGGATGGAAACGATCCTCGTTTCGTCCTGTCCACACAGTGTATTAAGGAGAGTAAGTGATGAGCAAGAAGGATAAGGAATTGACCAAGAAAGATATTGAACACGAAGAGAAGGAGCAGCGATCAGAACAGGATGAGCCTAACACTTCTCTCAGTGAGCAGCTAGCGGTGAAGGACGAGGAGATCCGCTCCTATATCGATCGCTTGCAGCGGCTGCAAGCGGAGTTTGAGAACTACAAGAAGCGCATGTCGCGTGAGATAGGTCAGATCGAGGAGCGGATCATCGATCGAGAGATTATCGACTTCATCCCCCTCTACGACAACTTGCAGCGTGCGTTCGCCAACTACTCCGATGAGACGGACGCCGCCTCCTTCGTCGCCGGCGTGGAGAAGATCTTCGCCCAATTCGATCAGATTCTTAAGGCGAAGGGAGTGACCCCGATCCAAGCGGAGGGTGAGAAGTTCGATCCGACAAAGCACGAGGCGCTTCTAAGCGTCGAGAGCTCGGAGGAGAAAAACATCATCCTCGAGGAGTTCGAACGGGGATATGAGAGGAATGGGCACGTCCTTCGGCCGTGCAAGGTTAAAGTGAGTAAGGGAAAATTGGATACTGAACAGGAGGAAGAATCATGAAAGAAAAAATAATCGGAATAGATCTTGGTACGACAAATTCATGCGTCGCCGTGCTCGAAGGGGGAACACCGGAAGTGATCCCCAACGCTGAAGGAGAGAGGACTACCCCATCCGTGGTTGCGTTCACCGACTCCGGCGAGCGCCTTGTCGGGCGATTGGCAAAGCGGCAGGCGATCACAAACCCCAACCATACGATCGCCTCGATCAAGCGCAAGATGGGGACCGATCATCACGTAAAGATCACCATCGACGGAAAGGAAAAAACTTATTCGCCGGAGCAGATCTCGGCAATGATCCTACAGAAGCTGAAGAAGGACGCCGAGGACTACCTGGGAACGAAGGTGAACAGGGCGGTGATCACCGTCCCGGCCTACTTCAACGACACGCAGCGCAAAGCGACGAAGGATGCGGGAGCTATCGCCGGGCTGGAAGTGATGCGCATCATCAACGAACCGACCGCCGCATCGCTCGCCTACGGCCTGAACAAGTCGAAGGATCAGACGATCCTCGTCTACGACCTCGGAGGGGGGACGTTTGATGTCTCTATCCTGGAGATCGGGGACGGCGTGTTCGAGGTGGTGGCAACCGACGGTGACACACAGCTCGGTGGGGATGACTTCGACCGTTTGATCATGGACTGGCTCGTAGACGAGTTCCGCAAGGATACGGGAATCGACCTGACCAAGGACGCCAGCGCAATGCAGCGGCTGAAGGACGCAGCCGAAGCGGCGAAGATGGAGCTCTCCAGCCGTAAGGAGACGACGATTAACCTGCCGTACATCACCGCTGATGCTAGCGGTCCGAAGCACTTGGAACAGAAGCTGACGCGCGCCAAGTTCGAGCAGATGATCGATTCGTTGCTGCAGAGGACGGTCAAGATCGTGGATAGCACCCTGCGAGAAGCGAAGAAGACGAAGGACGACATTGATCAGGTAGTCCTCGTCGGCGGATCGACGCGCATCCCGCGAGTGCAGGAGCTGATCTCCGAGCGCATCCCGGGAAAGATCAACCGCGAGATCAACCCGGATGAGGTAGTGGCCGCCGGTGCGGCGATCCAGGGCGGGGTCCTCGCCGGAGAGGTGGACGACATTGTCCTGCTCGACGTCACCCCACTCACTCTCTCAATCGAGACACTTGGGGGAATCGCCACCCCGCTGATCGAGCGGAACACGACGATTCCCACGGAGAAGACGAAGACGTTCACCACCGCGGAGAACAATCAGCAGAGCGTGGAGATTCACGTGTTGCAAGGGGAACGGAAGATGGCCGCAGACAACAAGTCGCTCGGCAAGTTCCAGCTGACCGGCCTGCCCCCCGCGCCGCGCGGCGTCCCGCAGATCGATGTCACGTTCAGCATCGACGCCAATGGAATCCTGAACGTTACCGCAAAGGACAAGGCGACCGAGAAGACGGCTTCGATCACGATCACCGAATCGTCTCGCCTGAACGATGCAGAGATCGAGAAGATGCGCCGGGAGGCAGAAGAACACGCAGAAGAGGACAAGAAGCGCGCAGAAGAGGTAGAGGTGCGCAATCAGGCCGATCAGCTCGCCTACGCGGTGGAGAAGAGCCTCTCCGATCTGGGGGAGAAGGTCCCGCAGAAGAAGAGAGGAGAGATCGAGGACCAGATCCGTCGGTTGCGGGAGAAGCTGTCGCAAAACGCGCCTACAAGCGAGATCAAGGCAGCGATGGACGAGTTGTCCAAGAGCTCGCAGGAACTCGCTGAGCAGGCGTACAAGCAGACGGGCACCACTACAACGACACCAGGTGCTGATGATGCATCATCCAGCGATGAACCAGGCTCTGATAGCTCTGACAAGGATGATGATGGCGGGTATATCGACGCGGAGTACGAGGACAAGTAACTAGCACAAAAGGGGATAGCGTGGCCAAACGCGATTATTACGAGGTACTTGGGGTCTCGCGCGATGCGAGCCCCGAGGAGATTAAGCGTGCCTACCGCAGCAAAGCAAAGGAATTCCACCCGGATAAGAACCCGGATGGACGGGCTCAGGCTGAAGCGAAGTTTAAGCAGGTAGCCGAGGCCTACGAAGTCCTTTCTGATCCAGACAAACGGGCGCAATACGATCGCTACGGCCACGCCGGCCCAGAGCAGGGCTTCAATTTCGGCCAGACGGACTTCTCTCGAGCACGGCAGGCCTACTCCGAGTTTGGTTTCGGCGGAGTAGAAGACATCTTTGATCTCTTCTTTCGGCAAGGCGGCGGGTCACGCTCTGCAACTCGCACGCAGCGCACATCGCAGGGCGAGGACATCGAGTACAAGCTGCGGGTAACTCTGGAAGATGCCGCCACCGGGACGAAGATGAAGATCACTGCCCCGCGGCTCGTTCCCTGTGCGGTCTGTCACGGAAGCGGAATGGAACCGGGAACGTCGAAACGCACGTGTCCTACGTGCCACGGGCGTGGGCAGATCGAATACCGGCAACAGAGCCTGCTTGGAAGCTTTGTCAACGTCACCGTGTGTCCGGAGTGCAAGGGGACTGGGAAGATCATCGAACATCCGTGTCATCATTGCCATGGCACCGGACGGGTGAAGGAGAAGAGCAAGATCTCAATCACGGTCCCCGCCGGTGTCGATAATGGGTCGCGACTGCGGTTGAGGGAACAAGGAAACGTCGGGCCAAACGGTGGACCAGCCGGTGATTTATACATAGTAATCGAGGTCATTCCCGACGCGCGATTCAGGCGAGAGGGACGTGACATCCACTCAACGATAAGCCTGCACTATCACGAGGTTGTTTTGGGGACGAAGGTGAGAGTGGACACGCTGTGGGGACAGGAAACTATCTCCATCCCCCCGGGAACACAACCGGGGGCAATCATCCGCCTACGCGGAAAGGGAATGCCCGCCTTGAACAGGTCTGGACGCGGCGATCACTTCGTCAAGGTAAAGGTGATCGTACCAAAGAGGCTCTCTTTGGCTCAGCGCCGCGCGGTGAAGCAACTGTCAAAGGCCTTCCCGTCAAGCGATCAATCTGCTGCTTGAGGGTCTTCACTTGCAATCTTTGCAAGAACGCCCTTGATTGCCTCAATCGCCTGCCGACGATGGCTGATGCGATTCTTTTCCTCCATCGTCATCTGAGCCAACGTGCGGGTGCTGCCATCGGGGATAAAGAGAGGATCGTAGCCGAATCCGCCCCCTCCGACTGGATGTTGCACGATCTGCCCGGGGAGCACTCCCTCCCGAACGTATTCACGCCCGTCCACCAGGTGGAGGGCTACAACGACGACGAAGCGTGCCCGTCTATCGACGATCCCATGCATCCGTTCAAGGAGGAGGGCGTTGTTGCGTTGGTAGTCGACCGGTTCTCCCGAATAGCGCGCCGATCTTATTCCCGGTTCTCCCGCGAGGGCATCGACCTCCAATCCGGCATCGTCGGCGAGGACGCAGAGTCCTGTCTGTGCCGAGATCGATCGCGCCTTCAACAGCGCATTGTCGCGAAAGGTGCTCCCATCCTCCTCGACCTCTGCGAACGGGCGATCAACAACAGAAAGGAGCTTCAAGCCTCTCACATCGGCCAGGAGATCCTTCAGCTCTCTGATCTTCCCTGCGTTCCTCGTTCCGAGGAGGAGAATCATCTATTGACAACAGGCTGCAAGCTCAGCGTATCCGCTAGATGGCACTTGACGAAGTGCTCATTGCCGAGGTCGCGGTAGATCGGCTCCTCGCTCTTGCAGATGTCCTTTGCGTAGCGACAACGCGGATGGAAGTAGCATCCAGACGGTGGATTGACTGGGCTTGGAACGTCCCCCTCAAGGATGATCCGCTCCACGTTGTAGTCCGGATCAGCAACTGGTACTGCTGACATCAACGCCTCGGTGTAGGGGTGCTTCGGGTTTCCGAACAGCTCCTCTGTCACCGCAAGCTCGACGATCTTGCCGAGGTACATCACCGCCACGCGGTCGCTTATGTGCTTGACCACCGAAAGATCGTGTGCGACAAAGAGATATGTGAGGCCAAACTCCTCCTGCAGGCTCTCCAACAGGTTCAGCACCTGTGCCTGAATCGAGACGTCGAGCGCCGATACCGGTTCGTCAGCGATAATCAGCTGCGGATCGAGTGCCAACGCGCGGGCAACACCGATGCGCTGTCGCTGCCCGCCGGAGAATTCATGCGGGTACCGCTTCATGTGATCAGGCTTTAGGCCGACCGCGGCGAGGAGCTCGCGCACGCGTTCCTCGCGCTCCTCTCCACGGGCAATCTTGTGCACCAGGAGTGGCTCCCCCACGATCGATCCGACGGTCATACGTGGATTCAACGACGAATACGGATCCTGGAAGATGATCTGCATGTCGCGGCGCAGCGCTTTCAGCGTCTTGCGCGACGCCTTCGCTACGTCGACCTCTTTGTAGCCACCGTCTGTCCCGAGCTTCTTGCTCCTGAAGAGGATCTCCCCTGCAGTTGGTTCAATAAGACGGAGGATCGCACGACCGGTTGTCGTCTTTCCACAACCGCTCTCGCCTACCAGACCGAGAGTTTCTCCCTCTTTGATGTACATATCGACGCCGTCGACCGCCTTTACCTGCGCTGCGACACGCCGCAATAGCCCCTTTCGCACTGGAAAGTGCTTCTTCAGGCCTTTAACGTCCAGTAGAATGTTGTCAGAAGACAAGCGCAATCACCTCTTTACGTGTATAGCCAGCAGGAGACCAGGTGGCCTGGGGCTTCTTCTTTGAGCGACGGCACCTGTGTCTTGCAGATGTCCATCGCATGCGGACACCGCGGCTCAAACCCACAACCTTCAGGAACATCGAATGGATCAGGCACCACACCCTTGATCGGGATGAGGCGCTCCTTCTTTGTCGTCGTAAGTGATGGAATGGAGTTCATCAGTCCTTCTGTGTACGGATGCTTGGCGTTGTGGAAGATCTCGCGTACCGAAGCCGATTCGACGATCTTTCCAAGATACATAACCACAACATCATCCGCCATGTCGGCGATGACTCCCAGGTCGTGCGTGATGAACTGGATCGATGCCTTGAAGTCGCGCCGCAAGTCGTTCATCAGATCGAGCACCTGCGCCTGGATCGTTACATCGAGCGCGGTCGTCGGCTCATCGGCGATCAGCAGGGAAGGGTTGCAGGACAGAGCCATGCCGATCATCGCTCGCTGCCGCATTCCTCCGGAGAGCTGATGCGGATACTCGTCCACCCGTTGCTCCGGCATGGGCATCCCCACCGCGCGAAGCATTTCAATTGCCTTTTGCCGCGCATCGCGCTTATTTAAGTGTTGGTGGAGGATGATTGCTTCCATGATCTGGTTTCCAATGGTATACACTGGGTTCAGAGAGGTCATCGGCTCCTGGAAGATCATGGCAATCTCGTTTCCGCGAATGGACCGGTATTCACGCCCCTTCGTATTCAGTTTTGTAAGATCAGTCTCTTTACCATCCTGAGTGTAGATAATCTCGCCAGCAGCAATCTTCCCCGGGGGACTCTGGACGAGACCCATGATGGATAGCGCGGTCACGGATTTCCCGCATCCACTCTCTCCTACTACACCGAGTGTCTTCTCCGGTTCGATGGTGAAATCAACACCGTCCACCGCCCGCACTACACCATCTTCGGTGTAGAAATACGTCTTAAGTCCTCTTACATCGATTAGCGGCACCGACCTTCCCTCCTCTGTACAGTCGATCTACATGATCGACAGGATAAAACCCAGAACCATGTACACTGCTGCCAGGGCAGATGTGGCAATGCGCTTCGGATCCTTTGTTTCGTCGCGCCCGAATACAGTGCTCGACATTCCGGAACCAAATGCACCTCCAATCCCAGAATGCTCGCTCATCTGAAGCAGGATTAGCCCTATCATGGCAAAGCAATTCAGGAAGAACACAATCTCTAACACCAATCTCAGCATCCTATACCTTTCCCTTACTTCGTGTTTATCATGCCCCAGTTATCTGGCGCATCTAGTTGGCCATTATAGCACGAAACATCGCCATGCACAAAGCCAGGCTTTCTTGCACCTCAGTCCGTGTTTCCTTATGCTGTGTCAGTGATACTGATCGCTAGAACAGGAGGTTCACGTTGCGCAAGCTTATCGTAGTGACTGGTGGAGTCATCTCCGGATTGGGAAAGGGGGTCGTTGCTGCGTCGATCGCCCTCCTGTTTAAGCTGAGCGGCTATCGCGTCAGTCTGCAGAAGATCGACCCCTACGTGAACGTGGACGCGGGGACGATGAACCCCTACGAGCACGGCGAGGTGTTTGTGACACACGATGGGAAGGAGACTGACCTGGACATCGGTCGCTACGAGCGTTTCCTCGATGAGTCTCTCTCCGCAGCCAACTATATCACCACTGGGAAGGTGTACTGGAACGTCATTCGCCAAGAGCGCGCGGGCGCTTTTCTCGGTCAGACCGTGCAGGTGATCCCGCATGTAACTAATGAGATTAAGCGGCTTATCAAGGTCCCGATGGAAGAGGGAAATGCGGAGATTGGCGTGGTTGAAGTGGGAGGGACGGTGGGCGATATCGAGAGCTTGCCGTTCCTTGAAGCCCTCCGCCAGCTGAAGGATGACCTACCGCGGCAGGACACGTTCTTCATTCACCTTACACTCCTACCTCACCTGGCTAGCACTGATGAGATTAAGACAAAACCAACGCAACACAGCGTCAAGGAGCTGCGCGCGATCGGCATTCAGCCCGATGCCATCGTCGCTCGCTGCGACCGCTCCCTTTCTGACTCGGTGAAGCGAAAAATCGCTCTGTTCTGCGACGTAAAGGAGGAGAACGTCATCGAAGATCCTGATCTATTCACGATCTACGACGTTCCCTTGCTCTTTGCCGATCAGGGGGTCGATCGGCTGATTGCCAGAGGGCTGGGCTTGAAGGAGCGCGTGGCAGACCTCGATGGGTGGAGAAAACTCGTCTCAGTTCTCCACGCGCCGCAGAAGAAGGTGCGCATCGCCATTGTCGGCAAGTACGTGGAGCTGAGGGACTCCTACATCAGCATCAAGGAAGCGCTTGTACACGCGGGAATGCACCTGGGCGCGCAGGTGGAGATCGCGTGGATCTCGGCAGAGGATATAACCGCGAAGGGCGAAGCGGAGTTGCTGCGCGGAATCGACGGTCTGTTGATACCGGGCGGGTTTGGAGACCGCGGCGTCGAGGGGAAGATCGAGGCGGTCAAGTACGCGCGCGAGACGAACATCCCGTTCTTCGGGATCTGCCTGGGCCTTCAGTGTGCGGCGATCGAGTACGCGCGTGACGTGCTTGGGCTCACGCAGGCAAACAGCTCCGAGTTCGATCCACAGACCCCCGATCCGGTGATCGATATCCTCGGAGAACAGGCAAACATCACCGATAAGGGAGGGACAATGCGCCTGGGTGCGTACGAGGCCGTGCTGAAGGAGGGGACAATCAGCAGATCCTGCTACGGTCAGGAGCACATCCAAGAACGCCATCGCCACCGCTACGAATTCAACCCCGCTTACAGAGAGCGCTTCGAGGAATCCGGGATGCGTGTGGCGGCAACATCACCCGATTTCCGCCTGACTGAGATCGTCGAGCTGGAAGGGCACCCCTGGTTTGTCGGGGTACAGTTCCATCCGGAGTTTCGATCGCACTTTCTCTCTCCCCACCCACTCTTTACCGGTTTTGTAAAAGCATGTCTGGAAAACGGATCCTCCTCATCTTGCTCCTGATCGCGGTGGGAATCGGGCTATGGCTGCTGCTATCCTCGCCCGTCCCCAAGGAGACATCCGCGCTGTCGCGGGCGAGTGGGCTATCCCTGTTTGGATACGACAAACAGGGTAAGATTTCGTGGGCCGTGCATGCGAAGACAGGGGAAGTAGAAGAGGGTAAGGAGAGCAGGCTATCCGATGTATCGCTTCGGTTTCTGTCGAGTGGCGTGGACGATGTCGAAGCGCGCTGTGACACGCTCCTCTATTCAGGGGATGAGGCCAAACTGAGTGGGAAGGTCACTCTCAGCGAGAAGGGGGGAATGTGCCTTGTCACAGAGAGCGCTGACTGGGATACGAAGGCGCATGAAATTAGCGCGTCGGATGTCACGATCACTCTGCAATCGGGATCCTTAACGGCGCAAGAGTTTCGCTATCGGACAGATGAGCGGCGGGCGATCATGAGCGGCGGGGTGCAAGCCAGAATTGATGGTGCATCCCTCATCACTGTTGATGGGGATAAGGCGGAAGCATATGAGGATATGCTCAGCATAAATGGCAATGTACACGTGCACGTAAGAGACGAAAGTTACACCGCTGATCGCGTCGAGTACTCCTCAAAGGACGATGTCACAACGCTCTCTGGGGGCATGGTTGGCACGTTTGAGCATGGGGCGATCACCGCAGATGTGTTGGCCATCAATAAGGACGAGATATCGGCCAGTGGCGGCGTGCATATCAGCCTGAGAAATGGTTTTTTCAGAGGTGCTGATGACACTTGAGGCAACGGACCTCGTCAAGGAGTACTCACAGCGCCGTGTCGTTGACAGAGTAAGCCTCATCGTGAAACCGGGCAGGATCATTGGACTGCTGGGACCGAACGGTGCCGGTAAGACGACCACGTTTCGCATGATGATCGGGTTCATAGCGGCCGATGCAGGGCGGGTCTTGCTCGATGGAAGGGACATCTCGCGCTTTCCCTTCTACAAGCGCGCGCGGCTCGGGATCGGCTACCTTCCCCAGGAGCCATCCGTCTTCACTCGCGCCAGCGTTGAAGAGAACCTGAACCTCGTCCTGGAGACAAAGGGCAGGATCGCGCACTTGCGGGAACTGCGTGAAGAGATCTTACGCGAGTTCGGTCTTGACAAACTGAGCACCCGGCGTGCGGGAAGCCTCTCTGCCGGTGAGAGGAGGAGGCTGGAGATCGCGCGCTGCTTGGCCACCGATCCTGCGTTCATCCTCCTCGACGAGCCGTTCTCCGGGATCGACCCGATCTCCATCGCCGATCTGCAAAAGCACATAACCGCCTTGCGCAAGCGAGACATCGGCCTTGTGGTAACCGACCACAACGTGCGCGATACCCTCTCGATCACCGATTATGCATACCTGATGAACGAAGGGCGCATCATCACTGAGGGTACACCCGAAGAGATCGTCAACGACCCTCTTGCTCGGCGCTTCTATCTGGGGGAAGGGTTTCGGGCGTAGTTCGTTCGTAGAGGCGTCGGGAGAGGAGAAAGAAAAGAAACCCAATGATGAGGACCGCGCTGATCACGTGCGCCGCACGAATTGGTCCTAGCCACAGGCTGTCCCCGCGCGTAAAGCTGACAATCGAGCGGTCGATCGAGTAGAGGATGAAGTACATCGATGTTATGAACCCATCCTTGTATCCCTTTTTGCGCAACCGCCACAAGAACGCGAAGATCATCAAGTTAAGGATCATCTCGTAGATCATGGACGGGTGCGTCGCCTGGCCCGGATAGGCCATCCCGGCCGGTGAATTTGGTGGAAAGTGGATTCCCCAAGGAAGAGTGGTCGGAATACCGTATGCATCACCGTTCATCAGGTTGCCGATACGGCCGATCGCCTGGCCGAGGATCAAGCTGAGAGAGATGGAATCTGTCAGCGCCCAGAAGGCGATCTTCTTCCAATGGGAATAGATGTACACCGCCAGTGTTCCGCCGATCACGCCGCCATGGATCGCCAGTCCCCCCTGCCAGATCTTCACGATATCCGCCGGGTGAGACCCGTAGTAGCCCCACTGAAAGGCAACGTAGTAGGCGCGCGCTCCGATGATCGCCATTGGGATCATCAACAGCAGCAGATCGAGGAGGTCATCGGTAGAAACCAGATTCCCCGTCTTTCCACACACAATTTTCTTGCGTTTAACCTCGCGCGAAAGGATGAACAGGCCGAGCGTTATAGCGATCACGTACATCAAACCGTAGTAACGTATGGTGACTGGACCGAGCTGTACAAGAATTGGATGCATGATTTCCCCTCACATGGCGATATGATTATAAGTATATGCAGATCTTACGTAAGAGGAAAGCCCTTCTCGGAATTGCCACCGGAGTTACGATGGCGCTCGCCATGCCTGGGTTCCCGTTCGCACCGTTGGTGTTTGTTGCGCTCATACCGCTTCTGTTCGCGTCGGATGAAGGAGGCGGTTTCCTGCCCTCCTACCTCGCCGGAGTCGCCTTTTTCCTGATCGACCTCAGGTGGCTGTTCACCCTCGCGCGGTTTAACATGCTCGTTGTTCCCGGTGCGCTTCTCCTCTGCCTCTACCTTGGGCTCTACTTTGGCTTATTCGGGATGATCGTTAGCTCGATAAGAAAGAGATGGACCACAGATCGATCGCTGTTGATCATTGTCCCTGTGCTGTTCACCCTCTTTGAGATCTTGCGGAACATTGGTCCACTTGCTCTTGGCTTCTCCTCACTCTACCAAGCGCTCTATCGCTTTCCTATGCTCATCCAGCTCGCCGCGTACCTTGGACCGTGGAGCATCACCGCAGTGATAGCCTTCGTGAACGTTGCCCTCTACCTTGCCGTTCGCCGGCGGAGACTCCGCTACGTCGCCCTCGCCGTGGGGACCGTTGCGGTGTTGTTTCTTATCTCCTTGTTACCGGTAGCTGATGACGGGGAGTCACTGAAGGTCGCCATTGTCTCATCGCAGGTATCCCAAGCGGAGAAGCTCGATGATCGAAACCTGTTCACGCTCCTCGATCGCTATACCTCACTCGGCCAGAAGGCAGAAGCGGGCAATCCGGATCTGATCGTCTTCCCTGAATCGATCCTCCCTGGATACACCCTGCGCGACGATCGGCTCCTCTCACGGTTCACGACTCTAGCGAAACAGGCGGACGCAGAGATCCTCGTGGGAACGGGTGATTACAACCACGGCAAGATCTACAACAGCATCGCTTCCATCTCTTCGCGTGGGGATGTGGTGGGAACATACGACATGGTCCATCTCGTGCCGTTCGGCGAGGTGATCCCTGGGCGAAGCATTCTTGAGAGGATCGGGCTGAAGTCGTTCATCGATTCCTTCCTCCCACGGGAGGTCACGCCGGGAGATTCGCACACCCCCCTCGCCGGAGTGGGGACACCGATCTGCTTTGAATCGACCTTCCCTGCACCGAGCCGCGCTTTTGCTAGAAACGGAGCGTCGTTGCTGGCGGTCATAACTAACGATGCCTGGTTCCCTGGAAGCTCGGAGCTTCCCGCCCACTTTGCCTGCGCAGTCTTCCGCGCTGTGGAGACGCGTCGCTATCTCGTGCAGGCGGCGAACGGTGGGATATCGGGAGTGATCGACCCGCGCGGACAAGTCGTTATGTCACAGGAGGGAGAGGGGATCGTGTCAGGAGGCGTGATGCTGTTGACGAGTCAGTCGTTCTATACCCGCTACGGTGATCTGCCCCTGTACCTGTTGTTTGCTGCTGCTGTGTTGATCGCGGGAGGAATGGAGGTGCGAAAGAGTACCAAGGGGCGGGGATAGGCCCACCCCTTGGTTTCTGGTTCTACCGTTTTGCTGCTGGCATGGTGCTGTTGTGTGGTGCCGAATCAGTCAATTGAACGACCGTGCCTACTGGATCGGTATCAGTGGCGACGAACAGGACCTTGTACAGGTTCACAGTGGTTCCGTCGTCCCTTGCGAAGACGAGGCCTGATCCGTCCTCCAGCCAGTACGGGGAGAACTCAGCATCAGCTGTCGTGATCTCGCTGTTGGTCACGCCGTATTCGTCTTCGACGTAGTCCTCCAGTGTTTGGACATCGGAGCCGTCTGAGTCCATCACGTAGATGTTGATTGCCGCGTCCTTATCGGTGGAGAAGGCGATCTTCTCCCCGTCCGGTGACCAGGCCGGCCTCGATATCCCCGCTCCGGCGGGGAGGTTGAGCGCGGTGCTCACTGTAACACCTGATGAGGCATCACCGTAGTGATCAGCAGTCCCGGTTGTTGGGTACAGAGCGGCTTCGGTTGTACCATGCCGCTTCCAAATTGTGGTGCCACCAGCGCTATTGATTCTAAGGAATAAGAGGTCGTCAGATACAGGCGAGTAGACCGGCGCCCAGGATGGGGTCTGTGTAATCAGCGCTGTCTGGCTCCCTCCAGCGGCGGGTATCGTCCAGATCTCCCAAGTTGTGGATGATGGGGCGTAGGTATCATCGGCGTTCGATGCATAGGCGATCTTTGTCCCGTCATGCGACCAGCTAGGCTGAATCTGGTTGGAGTCGGTCTGGGTAGTTAGCGCAGTCCCTGTTGTGCTGCTCACTGCTACCTTCCAGATGTTCCAGGTAGTACCGTCATCGGCGGCGTAGGCGATCGTGTCGCGTGTCCCCTTGACGAGGTCAGGGAACAGCTCATCATGCGTTGTATTCACCACTACATGAACATCACTGCCATCGGCCACCATCCTCCAGATGTCGTAGTTGCCAGCGTTATCGGTGGCATAGGTGAGCATGGCCTGACCGATCGTGACTGGTGTTGTAGCCATTCCGATCCTGCCATCACCGTCCGTCACGGTAAGAGTTACCGTGAACGTTTTCGGCAATGCTTGGTCTACCCTGTACGTATGCGTAAGAACATCTGTGACATCGGTGCCAGTAGCGTGCGTAGTCCCATCACCGTAGTCGAGATCGTAGGTAGCAATGTTGCCATCCGGATCGTTCGATTGACTGATGTCGAACGTCACCGTCACCGGCGATTCCGTATCTGCAGGCATGATTGCCGTGATCAGTGCGATCGGCGCCTGTCCGAAGAATCCCCGGCAGGCAGCGAGCCCCACCATGAGGCCGATCAGCAACAGTGCTGTAATGAGAATCTTTCTCTTTCCTCGCGCAGCCGTGTTTCCCGTTGCAGGCATTTCTAAAACCTCCTTATCAGCAAACGTTTCTTTTCTATGGAGTGCTGTCTTGGTCCTCAGTCTACATCCTGTTACCCTGATTATACGATGGACGACGGCCAACGGTGAGGGGCAGGTTCGTCCTGGAATAAGGTGACCGATGTCGAGGACGAAACATTTCCAGGAGGACGGGTGTATAGTAGAGCGGAGGAGGGCGAAGCGTGTATCACGTTCAGGATGAGGTGAGCCTATTGAGAGCATCACTCGCTGGAGAGACCGACGCATGGGGCGAGGTCGTCGTGCGCTACAAAGAGGCCGTATTCGGTCTCTGTCTCGGTTTCCTGCGCAACCGTGCCGATGCCGAAGACATCACCCATGACGCGTTCATCCGCGCATATACGAACCTCCATCGTTATAAGCTGGAGAAGAAGTTCTCCACTTGGTTGTTCACGGTTGCTTCGAACCTGTGCCGCAATCGCCTTCGCTATCGGCGCTATCACCCAGTGATCGCCCCTCCAGATTATGTAAACGGCGGGAACGATCCAGCGTATATTGTCGCTTCCGAAGACCGAGTAAATGCGGTGCGTGCAGCGGTTGATCGTTTGCCTATCAGCTACCGTGCTCCGCTCGTATTGCGCTACTACAACGAGCTTTCGTACAAGGAGATCGCTGAGGTCCTCTCTCTGCCAGAGGGGACGATAAAAACAAGGATTCATCGCGGTAAATTGCTACTAAAAAAAGACATGGAAAGAGACGGGGTGATCTACAATGAGAGTGGATAATCTGGATCAGGCGCTCTCAGAGGCACTGCACCAGGAAGTGCGCGAAGAGGCGTACTGCATCGATCGCTTGGAAGAGCGGGTCGTCGCGGAGATAGAGGGACGCACTCCAAGAAGGGGCGTGGTTGACTCCCTACGACGGATGCTCGCGCCGACACGCGGTGCGCGCATTGGCCAATTCGCAACGATAGGAGTGACTGCGGTTGTCTTCTTGACTCTGGGGATGTTCCTTGCTTCAAGGGTTACTCCTTCTCATCAAGCGACTCTTACCCCGGTGACGGCGAGCGCCGTCGATGGACAGAACCAGGTCTTGTTCGTTATGCCTGCCCCGGGGGCACACAGCGTGAGTGTTGTTGGAAACTTCAACGGCTGGGAGGCAACCCCACTTGCCGACGAGAATGGAGACGGAATATGGACAGCGAATATTTCCCTTCCAGACGGACGCTACGAGTATGCCTTCGTGGTTGACGGCCGTTGGTGGGGACAGGATCCACTCGCTGATGGATACGTCCACAGCTTCGGAGAGTACAACTCCGTACGCTACGTGGGTCAGGCGGGAGGAGGGGCATGAGACGTGGACTGATCGTTCTCTGCATTGGCCTGTTGCTTGCCACAAGCCTTGTTCTCAGTGCGGAGCCAACAGCAAGCGACGTCCGGCAGGCACTCGTTGCTCTAACACCAGCACACGCTGACGAGATCATGAGTGCCTTCTCGGTGGGATTTGCGCAAGGGCGACTGCAACCGGAGTCTACCCTTCGCTTGATCAACCGACTGATCGAATACGAGGCAGAACAGACTGACAAGGAAGGGATCCTAATCACAATCGCCCAAACGCTGCAGGACGACCTGCCGACAGCGATGCTCGTGGAGAAGGCAGAAGAGGGGATGGCAAGAAGCGTTCCGCTCTCCTTGATCCTGAACGGAGTGAAAGGCCAACCCCCAATACTGGGCCTGACGGAACGCAAGTACCTGCTCAGTGCGACACGGGATACGCTCTACTCTAAAGGAATCTTCAGTACTCCCCCTGGGACGAAGGCCGTCGCGCAATCGCTCTCCGTGGTTCGCTTTGATACGTTGGTAAATGAAATCGCTGACTCTTTGGCTGATTACGTGGAGTCAGGGAAGAGCCCACTTGAGGGGCATCTGTTGTATCAGCAAGTGAGCGATCGACTTACCGATCTTGCTGACCTGAAGGTGCCAGTAGTACAGCCGGGTGATGCGCAGCTTGTCTTGGAACGAGTGACTCCAGCTGATTTAACAACGGTTGTACAAAGAATATACGAATAAAAGGAGGAAGTATGACTAAACGAACAGCAATCGTCCTTGCCCTCATAGCGCTTATGGCGCTTGTCGGCATAACTGCTATGGCCCAGGGAGTGGCTCCAAAGGGGATTATTATAGTACCACCGGATACGTCTGGCTTGACTGCTCAAGTATGGGTGGATAAGGGGGCATATACGGTTGGAGAGAAGATCCAGATTCATTTCAAAGTGAGTCAGGATGCATACGTCTATATCTACGATATCGACGCGGCGGGCAAGGTGACCTTGCTCTTCCCGAATTATTACTCACAGAACAACCGCGTGAGTGCGGGCGAGCATGTGCTCCCTGATTCGTCGGCGTACAACTTGACCGTGGTCGAGCCAACGGGGACTGAGTACCTGCAGCTGATCGCTAGCGCTGTGCCTCTCAACCTTAGACCGCAGTTTCAGATAGAGGCTCCCTTCCCACTGATGGGAAGCGATCCTGATGCGTTCAAGCTTCAGCTTCAAGGACAACTCATGGGTGTGGTCCCAGATCCCCAGTGGGGCGAGGACTGGACAAGCTTCGAGGTCGTCTCCGGATATGTGCCCTCTTATGGGACGCTGGTCATCAATTCGACTCCAAGTGGCGCATGGATCACGATCGACGGTGCCTTTATTGGTTACACCTCACGCAGCATGTACGTCTCGCAGGGCTATCACCAGGTCACGGTCGGGAAGAGCGGCTATGCTGATTACAACCGAGGAATCTTCGTGATCGCTAACCACACGCGCACACTGAACATTACCCTCACTCCGCTTGCGCCGGTGAATCAGGCCCCAACAGCAGCGTTCACCTTCTCTCCGACCAATCCGATCGCTGGTGGTTGGGTCCAGTTCAACGCCTCCGCCTCGAACGACGTTGACGGGACGATCTCATCCTACGCCTGGAACTTCGGCGATGGGACGACATCAACGGGCGTTACTCGTTACCACCAGTTCGCCTCATCCGGGACGTACAACGTTGTTCTAACTGTAACAGACAACGACGGGGCGTCTGATACGG
>CAYQFN010000009.1:0-23151 GCA_964416685.1 uncultured Thermotogae bacterium
TGGGATCTTCCCGATTCCCGCGGTGTTGATGTATAGCTTGTCGACGTTGCCGCGGTTGACGACCTTGGTATCCCCGGTGACGATCTGTACGCCCGCCTCCCGTGCCGTGTCACGGATAGAGGACAGAATGCGTTTGAGATCTGATATCGGGAATCCCTCTTCGATGATGAACGACAATGATAGGTACAATGGATCAGCCCCGGACATCGCCAGGTCGTTTGTTGTGCCGCAGACGGCGAGCTTGCCGATGTCGCCGCCCGGGAAGAATATGGGGCTGACAACGTAGCTGTCCGTGGTGAAGGCCGTGCGCCCGCTCAGATCGAGCACAGCGGAGTCGTCCATGCGGGCGAGCACCGGGTTGGAGAGATCTGAGAGGATGACCTCCTCGATCAACCTGTGCGCCATCTTTCCGCCGCTTCCGTGGGCGAGCAGGATCGTATCACTCATTCTTCCCTCCATACAGGTAGTAGGTGAAGCAGCTCCCCTCGGAAGAGACCATGCAGGCCCCGACCGGGTTCTCCGGATGGCACACCACGCCAAACAGCGGGCAATCGACCGGGGTGCTCACTCCTCGCAGCACCTCACCGCAGATACAGCCCACCGGCTCGCGCGTCGGCCCGGGATCGATGTCGAATATTTCTTCCGCATCGAACCTGCTGTATTCGGGCCGCAGTTTCAACCCACTCGCCGGGATCGTCCCCATTCCGCGCCACTGCGCGGGGCATGGCTCAAAGACCGTCTCCATCAGCCGTTGTGCGACGGTGTTCCCCTCCCGCTGCACCCCGCGGCTGTAGGCGATCTCCACCCGCGCTTCCTTCTTTTCCACTTGCGTCACCAGCATGTCCACGCACTGGAGGATGTCCAGCGGCTCAAAGCCGGCGACGACGCACGGGATGCCGTAGTCGCGGGCGATGAACTCCCATGCCTGCGAACCGGTGATGATCGAGACGTGCCCCGGGCAGATGAGCCCGTCCAACGCGACGTCTCCAGAATCGAGCAGGGCCTTCATCGCCGGAGGGCTGAGCTTGTGCCAGGAGAGGACGGAAAAATTGGTCAGGGATTCCTGCTCTGCCTGCAGTATGGCGGCGGCGATGGTGGGAGTCGTTGTTTCAAAGCCTATTCCTAGAAGGACCACTTGCTTAGTGGGGTTGTCCTTGGCGATCTTGAGCGCATCCATCGCTGAGTAGATGACGCGCACATCCGCTCCCTCCGCGCGCACCGCCTGCAGGCTGGTGTAGCTTCCCGGCACCCGCAGCACATCGCCGAAGCTGGTCATGATCACGTTTGGGATGCGCGCCAGGGCGATCGCCTTATCCAGGTCGACGTTTGCCGTAACGCAGATCGGGCAGCCCGGACCGGAGAGTGTCGTCACCGTCTCTGGCAACACCTGCCTAATGCCGTAACGGAAGATGGCCACGGTGTGGCTACCGCAGAATTCCATGAACTTCACAGGCGTGCGTGATGAGCGCTCGATCTTGGCGATGAGGCCACGGGCGAGCCGACTGTCGCGAAACTCGGAGGCGTATTTCATGCTGTAACCCTAAGTGAGGCTGCTTGCAGTACTGGGGGGATCAATTCTCCTCCTGTGCCACGCGCGCAATCGCGTCGAACAGCTCCAATGTCTCTCTTGCTTCCTGCTGATCGAGGGTGTTGATCGCGTAGCCGGTGTGAACGATGACATAGTCGCCGACCTTGGCCTGCGGGCAGAGCTGCAGGTTGGCTGTCTGGGTGATCCCGCCGATCTCCACTTGCGCTAGAGATCCATCGATCGATTTGATCAGTCCCGGAATTGCTACACACATTTTCTATTCATCCTCCTGTTTTAGTTCCCTACAGGGGTTGATTCCCCGCCCCTTGGGACATGCCTCTTACAAAGCCTCTTGATACACGGCGTGCTTGCGGCGGGGTAGTTCATTTGACGCGAAATGAGCGACTACCGCTTGCCCCAGCGACACTCCTCCATCGTTACACGGAACGCGATGGTGAGAGAAGACTTCCAGTCCCTTACTTTCGAGCGCTGCGCTCGCCAGATGCGTCAGGAGCCGGTTCTGCAGCACGCCGCCACTCAACACCACCCTTTCCAGGCTCGTCTCTTGGGCGATCAGCTCGCACATTTCGGCGATCACCGCGGCCATCGTCCGGTGAAAGCGCAGAGAGATGGTAGCCGGTGGAACACCGGTGCGCATGTCGCGTAGGATCGATGAGATGGTGCTTTCCAGCCGTACAACTCGTGTTTGCGCTCCCCTGTCGATTGAGAACGGATAGCCCTTTGAATCCTGGTCCTCTCTTGCTGCCACTGCCTCCAGTTCGATCGCCGCTTGCCCCTCGTAATCGATCTCTTCCCGCACTCCGGTAAGTGCCGCCACCGTGTCAAACAGCCTTCCGGCGGAGGAAGTCAGCGGCGAATTGATCCTTTTCTCGATCTGTTGTGCGATCACGCGTCGCTCGATCGGATCTACTTCATCGAGCGGGAGTCCGGCCAGCGCGATGTCGTCGCCGAACAGTGTATACAGATAAGCCAGCGCCATCCGATATGGCCTTCTTATCGCTGCTTCCCCGCCGGGCATGGGGATGTATTCCAGCTGCCCGACGCGCTCGAAGCTTGCCCAGTCAGCGATCAGAAACTCGCCGCCCCAGATCGCTCCGTCCGTGCCGTAGCCGGTCCCGTCGAAGGCCACCCCGATCACCTTCCCTTCCAGTTCGTTATCGATCATCCCGCTCACGATGTGTGCGTGATGGTGTTGTACTGCGACGCAGGGCAGGTTGGTCTTCGCGGCCAACGCTCGCCCGTACTTGGTGGCGGCGTATTCTGGGTGCATGTCGCAGGCGATGACTTTGGGAGCGATGCGAAAGAGCGATTCGTAGTGGCTTATCGTATTTTTCAGGTGTGAGAGCGCCTCCTCGGAGCCCATGTCGCCGATATGCTGGCTGATGAACGCGTGTTCCCCTCTGGTCAGACAGACCGTGTTCTTCAGCTCGGGGCCGCAGGCGAGGATCTCACGGGCTTGAAAGGGCAGGACGATTGGGTCAGGGGCGTAGCCGCGCGCCCTTCGGATCACGCGCGTTCCGCGGTCGACAACGCACACGCTGTCGTCGCAGCGCACGTGGATATCGCGATCGTGCAGCAGGAAGTAGTCAGCGATCCCAGCGAGCTTGACGAGGGCTTCTTCGTTGTCCCTTGCCAGCGGTTCGCCACTCAGGTTTCCGCTCGTCATCACCAGCGGGATCCGTGCCTTGTGCAGCAAGAGGTGGTGCAGTGGGGTATAGGGAAGCATCACTCCGAGATCGTGCTGCTGTGGGGCGATGAGAGGCGAGATATTGGATTCATCCTTCTTCCAGCGCAGAAGGACGATCGGAGCCACCGGAGAGGAAAGGAGGGCCTCCTCTTCCTCTGACACCGCGCAGTGTGCCCTGATCTTGTCCATCGTAGCGAGCATCACCGCCAGCGGCTTGGAGGGGCGATGCTTTCTGGTGCGTAAACTGTGCACGGCATCTTCATTGGTGGCATCGCATGCCAGGTGAAATCCGCCCAGCCCCTTTAGCGCGAGAATCTTTCCCGCTCTCAGCAATTCGCACGCCTTTGCCAGCGGATCGTCCGCCGCGATGCGAGCGCCGTCCTTACCGACAAGCCACACCCGTGGCCCGCACACCGGGCAGGCGTTCGGCTGGGCATGAAACCGCCGATCGAGCGGATCTTCGTACTCGGATTGACACTCAGGGCACATGACAAACTCGTCCATCGTCGTCTTTGGCCGGTCGTAGGGGATGTCCTTGATGATCGTAAATCGCGGCCCGCAGTTGGTGCAATTGGTGAACGGGTAATTGTAGCGGCGATCGCTGGGCGAGAAGATCTCCTTCCTGCAATCCTCACACGTTGCAATGTCAGGGGAGATGAGCTGGTATTCGTTCTCCACGCTCTTGCTTTGGTGGATCACAAACTCGTCATATCCAGCAAGTGGATGGAAGCTCGCCTCCAGGCTGTCGATCCGCGCTCGCGGGGGTGCCTGCGTGCGCAGGGAATCGATGAACTTGCTGAGGGTGGCTTCATCGCCTTCGGCCTCGATCTCCACGCTACCCGAGGTGTTGCACACCCAGCCGGTCAGCTCATAGGCATGCGCCAGTCGGTAGACGAACGGTCTGAACCCGACTCCCTGCACGATTCCCTGGATATTGATCCTTGCTCGCTTGTTCATTCCCTGTTTTGACCTCACAAAAACCGCCTGAATCTTGTTCAGGCGACAAACAATCGATCTCTGCCTAATGGCTCAGCGAGCTAGGTTACACCGGGCAATCGAGCAAATCAACACGGAAGGACGACCGTTATGTTTTTTGCGGCGTGCAAACGCAGTAGTGGTATGCACTTAAGCGCATACGAAGCTTTCCATCGGATCTCACGATTGATCGCTCGGGTGCTAAAGAGTAAACTTAGTATTACTGACGCGCCTAGGAGTGTTACTGATGAGCAAAGTAGTTCGGTTTAGTGTATCGATCGAGAGCGATCTGCTCAGGGCATTCGACCGTCTAATCACTTCTCGCGGGTATGCCAACCGCTCGGAGGCGATCCGCGATGCCATACGCCGTCAGTTGATCAGCCGCGAGTGGGAGGAAGGGGATGAGGTAGCTGGTGTGATAACGCTCCTCTACGATCACCATCGTCCCGGCCTAGCTGAGACGATCACCGAGATCCAACATCAGGCGACCTCGCAGGTGATCTCAACTACTCACATCCATCTTGATGAGAGCAACTGCCTGGAATTCATAGCTGTAAAAGGAGAGGGGAAAGCCATTCAAGCGCTTGCCAATAGGCTGCAGAGCTTGAGAGGCGTGAAACACGAGGAGATCGCTGCAACATCAACCGGAAAGAGGATCGTTTGAAGGCAGGAAATACAGTTATAAAGGAGAATAGCATGAAACAGGGGATAGGGATCGCAGTTGTGTTGTTGGCATTAGTGGGCGCGGGATTGTGCGCTTCGGCGACGATGACCGTCGTTGCCACCCACGCCGTACTGGGAGAGTTTGTGCAAGCAGTCGGCGGGGATCTAGTCAACGTGGTCACGATTATCCCCTCCGGGTTCTGCCCCGCTAATTACGACTTGCGTCCGAGCGATATCGCGGCGGTAGCTCATGCCTCGCTCGTTATCTACTCCGGGTTTGAGCCCTGGATGACCACTCTCCTCTCGGGAGTGGGCAATAAGTCCGTAGAGACGCTACAGCTCAAGGGCGATTGGAACACGCCAGATAGCGCGGCAGCAAAGATCGATACAATCGAGAAAACTCTGGCTGCCCTCCTTCCTGGGGAAGAACAGACGTTGGCCACTAACGCCACCACATACAAAGATGCCCTGCAATCCCTTTCTACCTCGCTCAGCGAGCAGGCGGAGACGCTCTGCCTTGGCGACATTCCCGTTATCTGTATGCAGTGGCAGGCATCGTTCGTCTCTTGGCTCGGGTTCGATGTTGTGGCCACCTACGGGATTCCGACCAATCTATCGATCCAGGACCTCGTTGGCCTCGCTCGAACAGGAAAGGAAAAGAAAGTACGTATGGTGATCGATAATCTGCAGAGTGGCATTGATTTCGGGGCCAAGCTGGCGTATGAAGTGGGGGCAGTGCACGTTGTGTTGTCCAACTTCCCCGGAGCGATGCCGGGGACGGCAACTGTTCTAGATCTGTTCCGCCGCAACGCCGACAGTTTGTTCACAGCGATAGAGACAATCGAATAAAGGAGAAGACTTGGAAACCCTGACCATTGATCCCAAGACAGCAGATCTCGATGAGATGATCGAGCGGGGGACAAACCTACACGGCCACCTTGGACCGTTCCTTGTCGCCGGAATTCGCATGGGCCTCCTGGCGCTGAAGTTGTTGGATAGCCCCGGTTACTTCGGTATCCGGGCTATTTCTGAGGCAGGCAAGGTAACCCCACTTTCTTGCCTGACAGATGGCGTACAGATCGGAAGTGGGTGCACCACTGGCAAAGGGAACCTTAGCGTTACTGATGCTCGCCGGCCGCGGGTGCACTTCGAGACCGACGATGGCCGCAAGGTTGTGATCACGCTCCGTCCCGAGGCATTGGAGGACTTTCGTAGCGGCGAGTTGATCGCAGAGAGCCATCGCACAGCGGTGCGCCCCCTGGAGGAGCTGTTCACGTGGGAAGTACTGTCGTAGAACTGAGCGACGTATCGGCTGTCTATGAAGGCGAACGGACCCCCGCCCTGCACAATGTGTCACTGCATGCCGAGCGTGGGGAGATGATAGCCATTGTCGGCCCGAACGGGGCAGGGAAGACCACGCTTCTGGAAGTGATCAATGGCTTGCTGCCGATCACTGAAGGGACGGTGCGAGTCCTGGGAGAGCTCGTCTCTCCCAGGAGCCACCGCCTGCGGCGCGAGATCGCCTACCTACCGCAGGACATGTTCTTCCCCCCGGATACACCGTTCTTGGCGAGGGACGTGGTGTTGATGGGCCGTTTTGCCGGGATCGGCCCGTTTCGCCCTCCGCGGCAGGAGGACCACGAGCAAACGATGCAAGCATTGACCGCGGTGGGAGCGGAGGAGCTTTCCCGCCGTCCAATCGGTCGTCTCTCCGGTGGGCAACAACGCAAGGTTCTCCTGGCGCGCGTGATCGCTCGCCAGCCACGCGTTCTCCTGCTCGATGAGCCGCTGACAAACATCGATCCCGAGGCGAAAGAGGACCTATCCTGCCTGATTTTGAAGATTCACAGACAGCTGGGCCTAACGACCCTGTTTGTCAGCCATGAATCCGGACCGCTCCTTGCCGCTGCCGATCGCATGATCACAGTTGTCGCTGGAAGGATCATCGCGCGCGGCATGACGGAACCGCAGTTTGCAAAGGCCCTATAGTGTTTGGCATACCTCTACACATCGTACTTCCCACGCTGATAGGAAGCCTGCTCGCCGGGATGATGTGCAGCACTATGGGAGTGTTTGTCGTTCGGATGAAGCTATCCTCACTTGGGTTTGCCATGTCGCATGCCGCATTCGCTGGGGCGGCTCTCGGTCTGTTACTGGGGGCGGTTGACCCATTGTGGATGGCACTGCTGTTTGCTGTGCTCACGGCGATGATCCTCGGACCGCTGTCGGAGTTTTCCCGGTTGGATGCGGACACGATTATCGGTGCGATCTTTCCGCTAATGATGGCCCTGGGACTGATCTTCCTCAGCCGGGCGCCGAGCGCTGGGGTTGGAAACGGCGCTATGTCGCTCCTATGGGGAAGTGTTCTTGGAATCACAATGAACGACGTGTACAAGCTGGCCCTTCTTGCGATTGTACTACTCATGGTGCTTATCGGATGCGGCAAGGAGTTCTTAGCCATCCTCCTCGACCGCAAACTCGCCGCGGCCTCGGGGATCAACACGCGCATCTACTACTACCTGATCCTTTTCCTCACCGCGCTCGTCGTCGCTCTATCACTGCAGATCACGGGTGGCCTATTGATCTACACGTTGATGATACTGCCCGCCTCCGCAGCGTATCAGCTCCTCTACGACATTAAGAAGGTCTTTCTTCTTGCTCCCCTCTTGGGTGCTTTGTCGGCCCTGTTAGGCTTTTTCCTCTCCCTTAGTGCGGACCTTCCGATCGGTTCATCGATCGCTGTCATGGCGACGGCCATCTTTCTCGCTTCGGTAGCCGGCTCACCGAAGCGGCGACGGACACGCATTGAGGGCAATCACGTTACACCCGATCAAAGCTAGTAAACTATAGAAACGTAAAAGATGTTCAAGCCAACAAAACTAAACAATGATCCTTGATAGGCTACTGCTGTGAGACGATGGGCAACGCCCGTGCTGCAGGAATCAATCGGACATACACCGGTGGCACATGCGTACATGCGCCACCGGCCGATCCTCGTGCCTCAATTAGCTTGGTCTTGGGAGCGCAATGTAGTCAAGAAATTCCGGCTTAAAAGCCTGCAGTGCGCTCTCGATCGGTATCACCGGAGACTGTCCCAGAGGACAGAACGATGTGTCCCGCATCATTCGCGCGAGGCGAAGCAGGAGATCCAGATCCTGCTCGCTTCCTTCACCGGAGCAGAAACGATTGAGAATGCCTACCAAGCGATCGGTGCCAATGCGGCAAGGCGCACATTGCCCACAGGACTCATGCGCAAAGAAGTGCAGAATTTCGCGCAGTAGCTCGACGATGGACGTATCCTCGTTGAGAACGAGGATCGCGCCCGAACCGAGCACGGCTGAGTAATCGCGCAGGCTGTCGTAGTCCATGGCTACATCAAGACCGGCCTCATCGACGAAAGCCCCTGCCGCACCCCCGATCAACGCTGCCTTGAAGCCCTTTCCGTCGCGGATACCTCCACCGTATCGGTATATGATCTCGCGCAGAGAGGTTCCCATCTCTACCTCAATCAGACCGGGTGTAGCTGCATCTCCGAGGATGGTGTACACCTTCGTCCCAGGACAGGTTTTAGTGCCGAACGAGCGGAACCAATCAGCGCCATTGAGCATGATCGGTGCCACGTTGGCTAGCGTCTCCACGTTGTTGACCACGGTCGGTTTTCCCCACAGGCCGACTTGGCCAGGATAAGGGGGCTTCAAGCGAGGATAGCCACGCTTTCCCTCGATCGACTCGATAAGAGCCGTCTCCTCGCCACAGACATACGCTCCGGCCCCTTTCTTGATCTCGATATCAAACGAGATGTCCGATCCGAGGATGTGTTCGCCCAGCAGGTCGTTGGCCCGTGCTTGCTCGATTGCCCGCCTCATCCGACCGATGGAAAGGCTGTATTCGCCACGGATGTATATGTAGCCCTTCTTCGCACCGATCGCATATCCAGCGAGGATCATCCCCTCGATTAGCTTGTGCGGATCTCCCTCCAGAATGAGGCGATCTTTGCATGTGCCAGGCTCACCCTCATCGGCATTGCATACGAGGTACTTCTCCTCTCCAGGAGCAGTGAATGACCACTTCTTTCCCGTGGGAAAGCCGGCGCCGCCACGGCCGCGGAGGCCGGAACGAATGACCTCATCGATCACGCTCTTCGGAGATATCTCCTCTGTCAACACGCGCTCTAACGCCTCGTAGGCGCCAACAGCAATGGCCTCCTGTAGATCCTCCGGATCGATGATACCGCAGTTCTTGAGCACGATGCGTGGCTGTTCTTGCACGAGACCGATTCCTGCCTTCTCGCGATCCATGCACGGGCCCAAGCATACCTGCAGCCGCTTGACCGGGCGACCCTTCAACAGGTGTTCGGAGACGATCTCCGGGACATCCGCCTCAGTGACGCCGACATAGGTAGTCCCTTCCGGGTAGATAACAACAACGACCCCACGGCCGATGATGCCCAGGTTTCCCGTCTCTGCTATGCGCACCTCTTCAGCCAGGCCCTGCTCCTTGATGGCAGCGGAGAATGCCTGCTCCACCGCTCTTGCCCCGGCAAGGAGGGAATCCTCTCCGATGCCAATCAACACATGGCTTCTAGCTAGCTTCATCTTCCCTCCTTATTCGTTCAATAATCTCTTCGATTCGGTTGGGGGTAAGATTCCCGTACGTCTCGTTGTCAATCATCATTGCTGGGGCCACCCCACACATGCCGAGGCAGCTCGATGTCTCCAGGGTGAATAGACCATCGGAAGTCGTTTCACCGACCGCTACACCCAGCACCTCCATCAGCTTCTGAAGCACACTGGTGGCTCCAAGAAGCTGGCAGGGGGGAGAATCGCAGATGCGAATCACGTGTTTCCCTCGAGGGGAGAAGCTAAACATAGAGTAAAAGCTTGCGGTGCCCTTAATTTCCGCCAGGTCCATTCCTAAATGGGATGCGACATCAGTCAATGCTGCATCACTCAAGAAGTGGTGTGGATCACTCTCCTGGATGTCGTGCAGAATATCCAACAAGTCCTCCCTCGTCGCGGAAGGGTACTTCTTCAGCACTTCGTTCACATGTACCTCCTCATTCAACATCATCGCTACAAGGGGACGAACTATGTTCATCCCCATCGTTAATCCAGTTCAGGACTACCGCTTTCGCAGTGGGAACGACGGCGGCAGCTTTGGAGCTTAACTCCTCGCCAAAATCGAAGTCGTAGCCAGGTACGGGCAACAGCCAGCCTTCCGGGGCGCGGCCGTGTATGGCCCTGGCTAAGTCCAGCAGCGCAGCAGGCCCGAAGACATGGCTGAGGGAGGCGCTCTGTTCGGTGATTTGTCTCACCGCGATCTGTTCATCGACCGTGCTTGCATCGATGAACAGCACGCGCTTGGCGCGGCTAACCTGCTCTATAAGATCTGCGGTCAGTTGGTGAACGGCAAGCGTCAGCACTCCGTCAATTGGCGGTAAGGAGCTGACGATGAATGGTCCCAAGCCGTCATCACGCCGCAGTGTGTTCCCCACTCCGATGACAAGGTTCATGTCAATCTCTCACCAGTCTATCCACAATCTTGCCATCCGGTGTCTGCAGCTCCACCAACAGGGGCATCTGGCCCACCGCGTGCACGGAGCAGGATAGACAAGGATCAAACGCCCTAATGCCACCCTCGATGCGGTTTAGGATGCCTTCATCAAACTTTCCACTGTGGATGTGCTGCTGCGCGATCTCCTTGATGGAGCGGTTCATCGCCAGGTTGTTCTGCCCGGTGGACACGATCAGGTTCACCCATTGAATGACCCCGTTCGGGTCAACCCTGTAGTGGTGGAACAGGGTGCCTCGTGGGGCTTCGTGAATACCTACCCCTTCGAGTTCATTGATCCCGGCTTCGGCACGGATCCGCGGAGACATTATGCGCTCATCGTTTACTAAGCGCTCCATCCGTTCCAACGAAGCCAAGATCTCCATTAAGCGCGTGTAGTGATAATCGAAAACCCTGCCCGAGCGTTCTTGACTGCCGGCGCGAAACTCCTCCAGCTCAGCGTCGGCGAGCGGCGTGCCGAACCGGTCACACACATTCACGCGGCCGAGTGGGCCGACACGGTACATGCCCTCCGGGTACCCAAGCGGTGCATAGTGAGGGAACTTGAGGTAGCTCCATCCCTCTGAGGCCTCCTGCACGATCTCCGGGTAATGAGCCGGATCGAACTGATCGACAACAATGTTCCCCTGCGAGTCAACAATCCGTATGTTCCCATCGTAGTGCTCCCATGTCCCATCCGAAGAGACAAGCCCCATGAACAGGCTGGGGAACTCGCTGAGCATTCCGCGCGTCTCCTGATCAGCGAAGGAAGACTTGAATAGATCAAGTGTGCTACGGATCGTATCCAGGGCCTCAGGAAGGTTCGCTTTGATGAAATCAGCATCCTCCTTCGAAAGCGCGCTATTGACTCCTCCGGGCACGGCCCAGGCGGGATGGATCTTCTTTCCCCCCAGTCGCTCAATGACTTGCTGTCCAAAGGAGCGCAGGCGGATCCCCTTGCGTGCAAGGTCCGGGTTGGCGCCGATCAGACCGATTACGTTGCGCTGTGCTGGATCAGAATCCCAACCGAGCAACATGTCCGGAGCAGAGAGGTAGAAGAAGCTCAACGCGTGTGACTGAACGAACTGAGCGGCGTTCATCAATCGCCGCAGAAGCTCTGCTGCCTTGGGGATCCGAACAGCAAGGATGGCATCGCCGGTCTTCGCGGAGGCGAGGATATGGCTGACCGGACAGATTCCGCAGATTCGTGCAGTCAGTGCTGGCATCTCCCACAGGGTACGTCCCTCACAGAACTTCTCGAACCCGCGCAGTTCGGTGACGTGGAAATGAGCGTCACTCACTTCTCCGGCGTCGTCGAGATAGATGGTAATTTTGGCATGTCCCTCGATGCGCGTCACCGGATCAATTAGAATTTCTCTTTTCATATGTACTCCTTTATCCGAATTTCAGCTCGCGCCCCGTCAATTCAGGGGTCTTCCCATCAAGCAATGCCAGCAAGGCTTTGCCGATCACTGCCGCCGGTGGCGGACACCCGTGAAGGAAGTAGTCCACGTGTATCACTTCATGCACCGGGCGCACACGAGCGAGAAGCGCGGGTACAACCTCATTGGGGATGGTCCCAGTTGTCGTTCGCTCGTTCCCGTACACACCTTCCAGCAGCTCATTCACTGAGATGCCATTGCGCATCGCGGGGACATTGCCGGTTACTGCGCAGTCGCCCATGGCAATGACAATCTTCGAGCGCTCGCGGATCTCGCGCACCAGTTCGTAGTGCTCTTTATTGGCGATCGCGCCTTCGATCAGCGTGACGTCAATGTTTTCCGGGAACTCCTTCGTATCGACAACCGGGCTCTTAACTATCTCGATACGCTCGGCCAGATCGATCAGCAGCTCATCGAGGTCGAGGAACGACATATGACACCCTGCACAACCACTGAACCAGACGGTGGCCACTCTCACCTTAGTCATTCTCCCTCCTCTCCTTCAGCGTCGTAACGAGTTCCGGATGTTTCTCCATCTCAGCTGCGGCCTTACCTTTCTCCACAATCGCGCCAGTTGGGCAGACCTGGACGCACTTGCCGCAATCAGTGCACATTTCGGCATCGCCCCAATCTATTCCCAACTCGGTGATCACGCGCGCCTCACTCCCACGTCCAGCGATTCCCCACACGTGTGCTCCCTCTACCTCCGCGCAGACCCGCACGCAGCGGCCGCACAGGATGCAGCGATTCTGGTCAATGATGAACTTAGGATGGCTGGCATCGAGCGACAACTTCGGGTAGGCATATGGCACTTCCACGTGCTGCATCCCTAGATCGCAAGCGAGATCCTGTAACTCGCAGTGGTTATTGGACACACACATCGAGCACACATGGTTTCGCTCGGCAAAGATGAGCTCCAGATTGAGCCGCCGCAGCTCCACTAAACGGTCGCTGTTAGTTATTACCTCCATGCCTTCAGCAATCTTGGTTGTACAGGAAGTGACGATCTTCCCGCCCACGTCAACGATGCACATTCTGCACGCGCCGATGTCGCTCAGACCATCGAGATGGCACAATGTAGGAATCGGAATTCCTTCTTGTTTGGCCACTTCCAGGATCGTGCTCCCGGCAGGAGCGCTCACTTCCTTTCCGTCGATCCGAATAAGTATCTCCTTCACTTAGAACCCTCCCTTTTGTCTTGATTGCACAACTCACCGCTCAATACATGTACGGCACCAAATGAACAGACCTCAAGGCATGTTCCACAACGGATACAGGCCTCTTCGTCGATAATGTACGGCGGCTTTCCTGGCTCGCCTGTGATTGCACCAACGGGGCAATTCACGGCGCAAATACCGCAGGCGCGGCACACGTCTTCATCGATCCGATAGGCGATAAGATCGGTGCACACCTTGGCCCGACACTTCTTCTCCTCGATGTGCTCACGATACTCATCTTTAAAATACTTGAGCGTCGATAGCACCGGATTGGGAGCCGTCTTCCCCAAACCGCAGAACGAGGTCTCGATGATCATTTCTCCCAGATGTTGTAACAAATCCAGGTCGTCCATCGTGCCGTTGCCGCTGGTGATGCGCTTGAGGATATCGAGCATGCGCGGGAGTCCGGCGCGGCAGGGGACACATTGCCCGCATGATTCATCGCTGGTGAATTCGAGGAAGAATTTGGCGATGTTCACCATGCAGTTGTCCTCGTCCATCACGATCATTCCGCCCGAGCCCATGATCGCTCCCAGTTCTTTCAGCGATTCATAGTCGATCGGGGTATCGAGGTACTCCTCCGGGATGCAACCGCCGGACGGTCCACCGGTCTGCACTGCCTTGAATCTCTTTCCGTTTGGAATCCCCCCGCCGATATCAAAGATCAGCTCACGCAGGGTCATTCCCATCGGCACCTCAACAAGACCGGTGTTTTTTACCTTTCCCGACAGGGCGAACACCTTCGTCCCCGGGCTCCTCTCCGTCCCGATCGAGCGGAACCAGTCGGCTCCGTTGAGGACGATATGACGGATGTTCCCCCACGTCTCCACGTTGTTGATCAGGGTGGGCATACCGAACAGACCACGCACCGCTGGATACGGTGGACGTACGCGCGCTATACCGCGCTCACCCTCAATAGAGGCAATGAGAGCGGTCTCTTCTCCACAGACGAAGGCACCGGCGCCCATCCGCACTTCGATATCGAACGAGAAGCCGGTTTCAAGGATGTTCTCCCCAAGAAGTCCCATTTTGCGTGCTTGCCCAAGCGCGATCTGTAGTCGCTTGATCGCCAGTGGGTATTCGGCGCGAATGTAGATATAGCCACGACTTGCTCCCACAGCGTAGGCTGCGATCGTCATCCCTTCGATCACCGTGTGGGGATCGCCTTCGAGGAGAGAGCGATCCATGAATGCACCAGGGTCCCCTTCATCACCGTTGCAGACGACGTACTTTGTCTCCCCGGTGGCACTTGCCACGAACTGCCACTTCTTCCCCGTGGGAAAGCCGGCTCCGCCACGCCCGCGCAGACCAGAGTCGGTGATTACTTGGATGACCTCATTCGGAGCCATCTGTGTAAGTGCTTTCCCAAGAGCCTTATAGCCATCGGCAGCGATGTATTCCTCGATGTTCTCCGGATCGATGCGCCCGCAGTTCTTGAGGACCACCTTTACTTGTTTTTCGAAGAATGGGATCTGCTTCTTGCCCTCCACGATCCGGCGAGCCTCCGGGTCCTCCCACAGCAACCGCTTCACTGGGCGCCCCTTCAGGAAGTGCTCCTGCACGATCTCTGCGGCGTCCTCAGGTTTCACGTGGATGTAGAACGCTCCGTCCGGGTAGACGAGCATGACCGGACCGAGTTCGCACGGTCCCATGCATCCGGTTTCGACAATGCGTATCTCCTTGGATAGGCCATTTTCGTCGATCTCGCGAGAGAGAGCATCGCGCACCGCAGCGCTGTGGGAGGAGACGCATGCTGCTCCGGAACAGACCAGGACGTCCAGCCTTCTTGTCATCCTTTCCTCACCTCGATCGTGTATTCAGAAACCGGGTTCCCGTTCACGATGTGTTCAGTAACGACACGGCGCGCCTTCTCTGCCGTCATGTTGCCGTACACGATGACCGGTTTGTCCGCTTCCCTTACTTCCACAACAGGCTCCGAGGAAGAAAGGCCGCGCTCTCCGGTCTGGGTCACCATAACATCGCGCAGATCGCGTTTGCTTATCTCATCGACAAACGCCGCCAACACGTCGCGCGCACCGGCAGCGATGCCGCTCGTTCCCATTCCCACGATCACCTTCACTCGTGCCTTTCCCGAGCGTAGGGAAAGCTCCTTTGCCGCTTGTTCTCTAATCTTGCGTAGATCTTCTAGCTTCATCGTGTCCTCCTAGCCTTTCCGCGATATAGTCCTTCAGGAATGCAATTACCATGGGGTGATCGATTGGTACCCCGCCGAGAATGTCCATCACCTCTGCCGTATCGATCGAGAGTTCCTTACCGTCACACTTGTAGTCAATCTTCACGCGACGCCCCCTGCTTGTTGCTAGGATCGAGAGGAACGTCGCCTGGAGATTCCCAAATGGGGGAAGGTCGACGTGGTCCTTGCGGAACGTCGCGGTGACGGTTGTTCCCTTACCGGGGACGCTGTCGATTGTGAAACTTCCGTCGCACTGCTCCGCTGTCTGTCGGAGGAATGGGATTCCGAGCCCCACGCTGCGTTCACTCTTCGTCGAGAAGAATCCTTCTTTCACTGCTTGCAGGACTTCCGCGTCCATCCCTACTCCATCATCAGCGACATGCAGCGTCAGTTGATTGTCTTGACAGATGCACGCGACCTCGATCGTTTCCGCTTTTGCGGTGAGCGCGTTCTGCACGAGATCTAAGATGTGCATGTCAAGCTCCTCCATCATGACGCGTACTGTTGAAGAACGTGTTTGATCTTTGCTCGGTCAAGCTTGCCGTAGACCTCTTCATCGATCATCATCACTGGAGCCAAGCCGCATGCGCCCAGGCAGCGGACGGCAGACAGGGTGAATTGGCGGTCCTCGGTTGTTTGACCGATTCCTATCCCTAACTCTTCACGAAGTATCTCCACAACTCTGTCCGCCCCTTTGACGTGGCAAGCTGTCCCCAAACAGACGTTGATCACGTGCTTACCCTGAGGAACGGTGCGAAAGAAGTTGTAGAACGTGACGACACCGTAGACTTTGGAAGGAGGAATCCCCATCCGCTGTGAGACAAACTGTTGTACCTCGGGTGGGAGGTATCCGAAGATCTCTTGCGCGCGGTGGAGGACCTGAATCAGCGGTCCCTTAACGTCGCGGTAGGAATCGATAACCCGATCTAGCTCAGCGTACATCGGGTTCTTTAACTGTACATCGTTCACTACGACCTCCTAAGATTCTTCAGATCGGATCGATCGGCCGCCCACTCCCGCAGCGGCGAGCAGGATCTCCTCCACGCTCACCCGCTCCATGGTGAGGACGCTCGTTCGCCTCCCGATCTGTTCAGGTTCATGTGCGTCCGAGGAGCGGAGAATCGCCCTCTGCCCGCATTCGTTTGGTACTGTTGCTCCCCAAACCTCCACAATTGGATAGACTATAGTCTCGGGGAAGAATCCAAGTTGCCCGAGAAGGCTGAACGCTCCGCGGTCGATGTGTGCGGGAACAGGGAGCCCGCCGTGTGCACGTACACGTTCAGTTACATCCTCAAGGGACAAAGTAATGGAGTTGAGAAGCAGCTTCTCCTCTGTTCTGATGATGTTATCTTGTTCATCGACAACAACCTGGTCTCCGAAGTACTCGGGATCGTTTCTTACATCGGGAAGATATGCGTAGACCTCTTCTGAAAGCGCATTGCAGGCGTCGGCGTCGTTGAAGTAGGCAAGGAGATGTACCTCCTCACGGGTTTGGATTTCTATTCCGTACAGGAAAGCCAATCCTGCCTTCTCTGCCGTGTGAGCCACAACAGGTCCCATCTCGCAGGTGTTGTGATCGGTGAGCGCGATGACGTCGATGCCACGATCGACGGCAGCGTCTACTATTGCTTGCGGGGACATCCGTAGACTTCCGCAAGGGGAGAGGCAAGAGTGTATATGCAGGTCAGCCACGTATGATCTCACTCTTCCTCCGAGGATACGAGTGCGAACAGCTTTCCGCACACGACAAAACTCGACTCTTTGGTCGCGAGGAGCGGTATTCCTTCCTCGGATGCCCTGTCAATGACATCCTGTTCTGGCACGATGCCATCGGCGAGAATTACGCCTGCCACAGAGGTCACCTTTGCGACAGCGACGATATTCTGATGTCGTTGAATGGTGATCCACATATCCTGCGGTTGTGCCTTGGCTAACACGATAGAGAGAAGGTCGCAGACGATGCCGCCTCTCACCTCACGATCGAAATCAACACCACTCGTTAGCACCTGAAGTCCAAGTGCAGTGACCACATCAGTCAGCAGCATCATTCTTCCTCCTATTCAGACGGCAACGAATGAGAGTCCCTTTCCCGGTGTGAGAGTGAATCTCAAAAAAGTTCGAGTTGCGTTTCATGTTCACTAGTCCCATCCCGGCACCAAAGCCAAGGTTGAGAGCCCAATCAGGGGCGGTGGAGTATCCCGGTTTCATCGCCAGATCGATGTCATCAATCCCCGGACCATCATCCTCAACGGTTATGTCGATTGCCTCTGGTGTCACCTCAGCTTTCAGCGTGCCTCCATTCGTTGCGTACAACAACAGGTTCATCTCTCCCTCAAAGGCAATGATTCCAACTCGGCGCGCTTGCTCCTCGCAGATCCCCATCTTTCGCAGCTCAGACTTCAGCGCCGCCGAGGCGCTCCCTCCCTGTTCGATATTGCCCGCGTGCACTTCATAGGTGAGACTTGCGTTCATATCACTCATCTGCGGTCCTGTTCTTACACGGGCGCACACCGTTCGCGTACAACAGACCACACGTCTCAAACATTGTCTTACGCGTTGTCAGCATCGGAATGTCCAATCGTTGAGCGTAGTCAATTATCTCTTGTGATGGCCGTTTCCCACGCACGAAGATTATTGCGATGATGTTCAGGATCTCGGCCACACGAATTACCTGTGGGCTTATCGTCCCCGTGATCAGCGTGGTTCTCTCCTCGGTGAGCGCGAGCACATCCGAGAGGAGGTCGGCGGCATAAGCTTTGTCGATGACGTCGCTACCAGCGCTGGCATCGAAGAGAATCTGTCCTTCGAGAAGGATCGACACATCGCTAAATTTCATCTATATCTCCTCGTTTCTTTCTGATCTACAGGCAAAGAAAAAAACGGAGCGGCCGCTTGACCACACCGATAGATTTATCTCATTATAATGCATAGCCATTAACATAACATATCACGGTTACCTATGCAAGCACTAACTGCTATCGTCATATCCCTTTCCCGCCGGTCTATCATCTCTTCTCCCAGCAGTGGCCTGGTCTCCTGTTTCGTCTCATAGTTTTCCCAATATAGAAACGCCCCTTCCATCTCTTGGTCGGCGACGTGCTGATGAAAGTATACGCGCGTACGTCCGTCCTGCAAGGCAATATGCCAAAGGCGGCATCCATTTAGCGGCGAGGCGTGTGTCAAAGCGTAAATCTACGTGTTGCGACAGATGGCAGTAAAAGGGTTTCCCGTAGCGCGGACAGAAATTTGCAGCAGAGAGACAATACAGCTAAGGACGAGGATGAGAATAGGAGGTTCTACCACAAGAAAAGACACGCTGGAGTCCAGTTGATCGGGTAGTCCTTGAATGCATCAAGCTTGCTCGAATGGACTGTTGGCTTGCGCTTGGGTGACTGCCACGGTTATTTGAGGTACTGGCGGATTCGTCTTACAGTGAGGACAGGCTGGACGTTTAGCCTGTTGAGCTCAATCCATTCCACAATCTGCTTCTGGTGCTCCGTTTCCTCTGGTCTCTTCAACAAAAGACGTCGTTGCCCTAATGTCAGATCATCATTGGCTTCTATTAACTTGGGAAACTTGCTGGCATGTCTTGCTCTCTCCTTTGTCCACTACCAACATTGTACGACAAGAGCAGCATTAATAGAGTGTAAGTCAAACGATCATGTCCTTGAAGGAACTGGAGTAGTTCTCTTCACCACAGCGAGCTTACTTAGGCACCCTTATCCCGAAGCATCATAAGCCCGCGGGTCGTTTCGCCTCCCTGTGCCAGCGCCTGTCTGCGTCCGAAGGACAGGTAGGAGGCAGACAGGAGTGGGCAGTGACCTCTAGTTCCAGCTCACGCGGAACTGATGTGCAGCAGTGTGCGGAGAGATACCTGAGAGCGCTCTTGGCCCTTGGATAGTATCGGGTTTCCCAAGATCCACGATATTGGGGAGTTGATCGCTCTTCTTCCCCATGGAGTTGCTATTGGTATCTCAGTAGAGAAACAACGCAGGCTAACATCCTATGCAACGGTGACCCGCTTCCAAGTGATTATCAACCGATCTCTTTAACTGAAGCACGTAAGTCAAGTAGAGATTGCAGAAGGAATACGGGATGAAGCCCGAAGTCTATTGCCCAAAGAGGCACTCGTGCCTTAAGGAGACGTACTTCCTGGGCAGGCGAAGGTGATTTCCCAAAATGTTTCCCGAGCGTTTTGAGAGCGCCGAGCGAGCTCAGCTCTTGTCTTTTGTGTCAACGCGTGCTATAGTAGATTTACAAAAGGAGGTGCACCATGGATGTTACTGCTTGGATACTGCTTTCTTTCTTCTGGGCATTCTTCATCTCCGCGTTTGCTGGCTTCTGGTGCGGCGGCGGCTGCTAGGTAAAGAAGTGCCCCACGTACTAGACTACTGGCAAGCATAAGGGATATAATGCGAAAGAAGTCTTTCGGTCGAGGTTGTGTTGTGTTGTTGGTGCTCTTGTTAGTGCAGTTTTCGCTCTTAGCGGGAACTCCTCAAGAGATAGCATCGAAGACAGGCCTCGACCAGGATCTTTTCTCGACTCTCACGGTCGATGTAAACGGCACACAGCTTGGTATCTTTATTGTAGCCGTCACTGAAAGGGCCCTGTACAGCAGGGTCTCATCTTCCCTTGCAAGCAAGCTTAGCTCCTATGTTGGCAAGAACGCGCTGTATATCAACCCAACGGTAAAGAAAGTCGTCTCCAGCTTCCCGTTTGACCCGAGTAAGTTCAAGATCACTCAGGAGGACGCAGCTGCATTCTTTCCGACTACTGCCGATTGGATAGAGATAACAAACGGATTTCTGTCTGGACACTTCGTTACTAATCCCGGTGGAGCATCCTATGGCTCGGGGAGCGAGGGGCTGCTGTTGATGGATGGACACATCGATATCACTCGTCCGTTCACGGTTTCATACGCTGGACAGTCGACGACGTTCTCTATCCGCAGCTACACAGCGCCTTCTGCTTCCACCAGCAGCGGGGTAGCTTCTACTCCATCACAGACTCCAGTTGATGTTCCTCTGCCAGATCAAGTGACAGATCTACAAGAAACGTTGACGACTGGAGAATTCACCCGTGAGAGCACGGCTTCTCTATTCAACCTCCCCCCGGCGGTCGTTCAGACGCTCGAGATTACCTCACGCGGCACGGAATTGCGCCTCCTGTTCGTCCTTCTTTCAGACGAAGTGCGCAATGCATCGTTCAGCGATGATCTGTTGACATCGATTGATCCGTTGATCGATACCGGCGCGGTGATGGTATGGGCGCTGTCGCCGACGGGGAGTCCGTTCACCCCGTGGAGTTTCTTCATCCAGCAGAATGAAACAAATTACGTTTTCTTCAGCGATGCATCCTTTGTTGAGCTAACATCAGGCTTCATCAGAGCGAAGGAGGTTCCAGCCGGGCAGATTCTCGCTGGGGTGATTCGCCTGCAGAAAGGGCTCGACTTCAGCGCGCCGTTTAAGATTTTCTACGGCACAAGCAGCGTCACTTTCAACACACAGTGAGGCGTAAGCCCAGCGATATATCTGGGATGGAGCAGCCAGAGATAGTCCTTGCCTCCGCATCTCCCAGGAGATCTGAGATCCTCTCCCGCATCACGCACGACTTCATCGTTGTCCCTAGCAAGATTGTGGAGGACGTCGATGGAACGCCGGATGAGCAGGTGCTCGCTCTAGCTGAGGCGAAGGCGCGTGCTGTAGCTGTCAATAATCCAGGGGTAATCATCGGGGCGGACACGATCGTCGTCATCGACGAACACATTCTCGGCAAACCAGAATCGCGAGAGCAGGGTCGGGAGATGCTTGAGATGTTAAGCGGCAGAGCGCACGATGTCCTCACCGGCCTATGCGTCCTGCGCACCGAGGACGAGCGTATGAGCCTCAGATACGAGAAGACGAGGGTTTGGTTTCGCGATCTGACCGCTCGGGAGATGAATCACTACCTCGACGCAAACGAATACATGGACAAAGCTGGCGGCTACGCGATTCAAGGGATGGCCTCCGCATTCATCACCCGGATCGATGGTGACTACCTCAACGTCATGGGCCTTCCCCTGTGCCGGCTGGTTCTTCTGCTAAGAGAGGCAGGGATCGATTTGCTCGCCTGAAGCGGGCAAAGTTAGAATGTGAAACGCGAGGCAAACCACAAACATAAGGAGATGCTCAGCATGGCGAACACGCGTAAGAAGGTGTCGATTCTCGACCTGCAGAAGATGAAGGAGCGTGGCGAGAAGATTACCTGGCTGACGGCGTATGATTATCCGACGGCACAGTTTGCCGAGGAGGCGGGGCTGGAGATGCTCCTCGTCGGCGATTCGCTTGGGATGTGCGTCTACGGCTACGAGGGGACGATCCCAGTGACGATGGACCAGTGCATCGTGCACAGCGAGGCGGTACGCAGAGCAGCACCGACCGCGTTCGTCCTCGGAGACATGCCGTTCATGAGCTACCAGACGAGCAACGAGGACGCAGTAGCAAATGCCGGCAGGTTCCTTAAGGAGGCGGGAGTCGACGGGGTCAAGCTCGAGGGCGGAGTCCGTGTCATCCCGCGGATAAGGGCGATCCTCGATGCGGGGATCGTCGTCTGCGGCCACATCGGCCTCACCCCCCAGAGCTCCGGTCAGCTCGGTGGGCACAAAGCCCAGGGGCGCACAGTAAAGTCGGCCAAGCTGTTGATCGAGGATGCATTGGCGATCGAGGATGCGGGCGCCCAGCTCCTGCTTTTGGAGGCCGTCCCCCCAGAGGTGGCCGGCTTCATCGCCAAGAAGCTCTCGATCCCTGTGTTGAGCATCGGCGCTGGACCGTACTGCGACGGACAGCTCCTCATCGTGTCTGACCTGATCGGTCAGTTCCAGGCGTTCACCCCCAAGTTCGTCAAGAAGTACGCCAACGTTGCACAGGTTATCACCGATGCGATGCGCGCCTATGTCAAGGACGTCAAGGATGAGGCCTTCCCCACCGACGAGTACTGCTACCACATGCTCAAAGGCGAGAAGGAGAAGTTCGAGGACATGATCAAAGACTACGAGTGATCAAGGAGGAACGATGAGTGACCTGCGTGACCGACTGCGGATAGACGAAGCCCAACTGCGTGCGATCAACGATTTTCTCCTCGATCCAGGAAACGAGGTAGTGAACCGATTCCTGGAGGTGGTCGATCGCTACGGCACACCTGAGGAGATCAATGCCAAGGCGCGCGCGGCGCGCGATCTGGACTCGCTGATCCAGCGTCTGCGCGAGAGCGGATCTCCCTACCTGCGCGACGTAAAGTGGCTGGCCAAGCAACGCGACGACGGTGCCTTCATCTCGATTGATGCGTTTCGGGAGAAGGTGTTGGGTGATCGCGCCGCGACGATGACCTTCGATGAGAAGGACGCAGTGACGCTGGAGATCAGCGCTCTGCAGTTCTTCCCGTGGCTGATCGCCGAGGCGAAGCAGGCGATAGAGAACGGTGAGCTGATGCCCGGGCGGTTCATTCGCGTGCGCAACATGAAGGAGCAGGTCGCAGACAACGCGGACATCCTTGCAGTCGCCGCTGCGATGCAGATCATTGGGGCAAGCTACGTGGAGACGCTCGATACGAAGGGGACGGACGGGTCGAACATCCACCTCGGCGGTCCGGAGACGATCACTGGCTACTTCGGCGGGGTCGGCCAGCCGAACGACCACGCGGTGCAATGGCTCGATGAGTACCTACACTACTACACCACCTACGGGATCAAACAGGTATTAAACATCAACCCGGGCACGGTCCTCCTCGGCTACTTCCTGCACAAACTGGGCGTGGATATCGAGTTCAAGATCTCAGTGTACATGGGGAACGACAATCCATACGCAGCGTTGTGGACATTGATCGGGGCGAAGCTCTTC
>CAYQFN010000010.1:0-3181 GCA_964416685.1 uncultured Thermotogae bacterium
ATGAAGTAGAGCTTCGCCTTCCCCGTGTCGATGTAGTTCTCCTCAGATCTGCGGTAGCGTCTCTGTGGCGAACTTGTTGCAGTAGGGGCAGGTGAAGTCAGTAAACTCCAGGATCGTCACCGGTGCATCGGACCTGTCCTCCATCGGTGGGGCTGCAGAGAGGGAAGAGATCATTCTCTCGCCCGCCGAAGCGGGATAGAAGCCTTCGCTGCGCGATGAAACGAGGCTCAGTCCCCGGGGGCAGATGACTGCCCCATTGTTCGCTGCCGGGCCGGTGACAGTGTTGTTCCTTTCTATTACCAGTCCGCTGAAGCTGCGCGCCGTGTCGTAGCAGGGAGGCACATCGATGCTGATCCCCGTGCGACCGTTTCCAGTGATCCTGTTGTTGACCAGCTTCACCTGCGCGGAGTCGGCGATGAGCATCCCGTCCTTTGCGTTATTGGAGATCGTGCAATTGCTGATCTGTGCCCGCGCTTGCTCAGCGATGACGATGCCGTAGGTGTTAGCTAACAGCGTAGTGCGGGTGATGGCTGCGTTGGCAGAGGAGCTCAGCCAGATGCCGGCATAGCTGCCGGTGAGGCTTACATCCTCAACGGTGAGCGTGGCGCTTCCCTCGGCGATGATCCCATCAGCACATATGCTCTTTTCCTCATCAGCGCAGTCGTTACCTCTTGCGGAGACGACAATACCGGAGATTGTCACCGACACGGTCTGCACCCCTTCCGGCGCAACCCAGATCACCGGGTGCCCGGCGTCCTTTCCCATGATGATCGTCTCCCCCGGTCCTCTCCCGCGGATGGAAAGGGACTTGTGGATCACCAGGCTCTCCTGCCACATCCCTTGCGCAAGCTCGATCGTCGCCCCGGCAGGAGCTCGATCGATCGTCGCTTGGATCGAGGAGCCCGTCTGCACGAGGATGACGTCGGCGGCCTGCGCGATGACAGCCCTCACGCTTACCAACAGAAGAACGATAAGGACGATCCGCAACCGTACCAAGTGAGCTAACTCCACTGCTTGCTTGACATCAAAGCAGTCTAGTGCAGCGCCGGAAAATCAACCCTCGTGACCATCAGCAGCGGTCTTCTCCCATGCCTGCATCTGCTGTTCGATCTCACGGCTGACATCCTTGTGCCGCCTTCCAAGCTCGGCGATCCTCTCGCTATCTCCTTCTTCGCTGGCGATCACGATAAGCTTCTCAATCTCAGAGACCTTAGCCTCCAGTTCCTCGATCCTCTCTTCGATGACAGCGAGGGCCTCTTGCCGCTTCTTCTGTTGATATCGATCCCCTTTTGGTTTGGGTGATGAGGCCTTTGGCTGAGGCTTCTCGCTTCCCTTTTTCGCTTGCTTGGATGAGGGGATCGCGCGGCGGCGGTACTCAGCGAACCCGTACCTGAACACGCGCAACTTCCCCTCCTCTATCACCCAGACCTGCGTAGCCACCGCCTCCAACAGGGCGCGATCGTGGGAGACGAGGATGATCGTCCCTTCGTATCCGAGGAGGGCCTGTTCGAGGATCTCTTGGCTGCGCAGGTCGAGGTGGTTGGTCGGCTCGTCGAGTAGCAGGAGGTTCCCCTCCACCAGGGAGAGAATGGCGAGAGCCACGCGGCTCCTCTCGCCGCCTGAGAGATCGCGCAAGCGCTTCATCACGTCATCGCCGGAGAAGAGGAAGCGACCGAGGAGCCCGCGCGCCTGGCCGATGGTGAGGGTTGATCGTGACAGGATCATGTCGAGGACGGTCTCCCGCCCGTGCAACCCCTCCTGTTTCTGTGAATAGACGACCGGCTTCACCCCGTGCCCGAGGATAGCACTCCCGCGAAGCGGTGGCAGAGCGCCGGTGATTGTCTTCAGCAGGGATGTCTTCCCGCATCCGTTCTCACCGACGATGGCGATCCGCTCCCCCCGATCGACCACCAAGTCGGGGCAGGAGAAGAGCACGGAATCGTACCCGATCTGCAGATCTCTCAGTGTAAGGACCTTCTTCCCGCTCGCTGTCCCCAGCGGAATACGAAGTGAGATCTGCCGTGCGGTGCGAGGGCGCTCGACGAGCTGCTCCTCAAGGTGAGCGAGCTTCCTCTCGCGATCCTTTGCCTGGCGGTGCTTCTGGCCGGCGTGGTGGCGGTGGATGAAGTCCCTGTAGCGGGCCATCGTCTCCTGCTGCTCCTCGTAGATCTCGTGCCTCCGGGCGATCTGCGCATTGCGTTGCTCGCGTGAGGCGGTGTAGCCTCCGCGATAGGTGTTGATCTCTCCGAACACGATCTCCCACGTGCGGTTGGTGACGCGATCGAGCAGGTGCCGATCGTGTGAGACGACGAGGAGTGCGCCCGGAAATTCCAGGAGCTCCTCCTCCAGCCAATCGAGGGCGGCGAAGTCGAGATGGTTCGTCGGCTCGTCGAGCATCAGGATGTCGGCCTTCTGCACGAGGACGCGGGCCAGGGCGGCGCGCGCCTCCTCGCCTCCGGAAAGGAGGGAGACAGGCTTATCGAACTCGTCGGGTGTGAACCCAACACCGACCAATACGGAGCGGATACGCGCCTCGATCTCGTAGCCCCCGCTCCTGGAGAATGCGTGCAGCAGATCGTCGTACCTGTGAAGAAGCTGCGGATCGCTGCTCGTTGCCATCCTCTCCTCCAGGGTGCGTAGCTCCTGCTCCATGCTGATCAACTCGGCAAACGGCAGGCGCATCGCCTCGGCGAGCGTAGATCCCTGTTCAAGTCTTGCGAGCTGAGGAAGGTAGCCGACGTGCAGATCACGCGAGCGATGGATCGCCCCGCTGGAAGGCTCTTCCGCACCGGCGATGATCGATAGGAGCGTGGACTTGCCGACCCCGTTGTCACCGACGAGGGCGATCTTCTCCCCGCGGGCGATCGCTGCGGAGAACGGGCCGAACAGTGTCTGAGCTCCGAATGATTTCGTAAGTCTGTCTATCTGCAGAAGCGACATGGTCGGTTGATGGTACGGGAACGGAGCGTAGAGGGAAAGGGGACGCGGGGATGCGAGGCAGAGATACTGAGACGCAGGGACACGGAGACGCGGAAGCGTGGGGATGAGAGAAAGGGGTTATTCAGACATGGAGGTTAAAGGAACAAGTGCATCAGCTATCAGCTATTAGCTATCAGCTCTAAACTTGACATGTGACCACATTTCCTCCAGCTCTTGTTTTAGCTGACCGCTGACCGCTGAC
>CAYQFN010000010.1:3281-18025 GCA_964416685.1 uncultured Thermotogae bacterium
GCTGACCGCTGACCGCTGACTGACGATTGCCGATTGGACAAAACTGTGCTAGCATGTGGCGGTGATCCATGATGCACGAGGCGCTGCTCTACGAGAAGATTGGTGATGGGCGGGTGCGCTGTAACCTATGCGCGCACCGCTGCGTCCTTGCTTCCGGGGCGCGTGGCCTGTGCAACGTGCGGGTCAATCGGGATGGCACCCTCTACACAACGGTCTATGGGCGCGTCGTGTCGCGCAGCGTTGATCCGATAGAGAAGAAGCCGCTGTTTCACTTCCTCCCGGGCACGCGTGCCTACTCGATCGCCACAGTCGGGTGCAATTTCACCTGCCAATTCTGCCAGAACCACACCATCTCCCAGTATCCCCGAGAGCAGGAGGGACGGGTGCTCGGCGAAGATGTCTCTCCCGAGGCGATCGTCTTTCGCGCGCGGGAGAGCGGATGCGAGACGATCGCCTATACCTACACCGAGCCGACGATCTTCTTCGAGTACGCCTTGGACACCGCGCGCCTGGCGCACGAAGAGGGCCTGCGCAACGTCTTCGTCTCCAACGGATACATGACCCCTGAGGCGGCCGATATGATCATCCCCTATCTCGATGGGATCAATATCGACCTAAAGGGGATATCGAAGGAATTCTACCGCGATGTCGTTGGCGGAAACCTGCGCCCGGTGCTCAAGTCGATAGAGCGCTTCTCGCGCGCCGGGGTATGGACCGAGGTGACGACGCTCTTGATCCCGGGCTTGAACGACAGCACCGACGAGCTGCGCTGGACCGCCGAGGCGATCTACGGGATATCGCCGCTCATCCCTTGGCACATCAGCCGCTTCTTCCCCGCCTATCGCATGATCGACATCCCTCCGACCCCGCTGGAGAAGCTCGAAGAGGCGGAGAGGATTGGCCGCGAGGTCGGTCTGCACTACATATACGTGGGGAACGTGCCGGGTGAGGGGGAGGACACGCGTTGTCCGGAGTGCGGCAAGGTGCTGATCAAGCGCCGCGGCTTCCTCGTGCGAGAGAACCTCGTGCATGAGGGGCATTGCCCCGAGTGCGGGGCGAAGATCGACGGGGTCTGGTTGGACGCCGAAGAGTGAACGAACGCGGAACGCAGTGTAAGCGCGGAATCCGGAACGAGGAGCTGAAATACTAAAAAAGTTCCTCGATGGCCCTTCCAAGCTGCCCAGCGGCGGTCTCGAAGCGGAGCCCTTCCGCAAAACGCTGTGCCCTCTCGCCCATGGTCGCTAGCTCTTCACCACGGGAAAGCAACTCCCGGAGCCCCTGATAAAGCCCCTCCGGCGTCGCTTCCACCACTCGGCCGAAGTCGTCCCGCACCAGGTCCTGGGCGGAGCGGTGGTCAGTGGTGAGCACTGGAAGCCCGGCTTGTAGGGCTTCGACCAAGGTGAGGCCATAACTTTCATGGCGGGAAGGGAAGACGTACAGGTCCGCCACCGAGAAGAAGGCCGCCTTCTGGACGCCAGTCACGTAACCTGGGAAGTGAACCGGAACGCGTCGAAGACGACCGGCCAGGCGGTGGAGTCTGCGCATGTAGGCCTTTCCATGGATGTAGGCCGGAGCCCCGCAGATCAGGACCATTGGGTCGAGCGCCTCTCTCCTCTCCCAAAGCCGCAGGGCGGAAAGGAGGAGGTCCTGTCCCTTTTCCGGGGAGATCCGACTGAGGGAGAGGAGGACGGGGCGCCTTCCGTCCAGGCCGTAGCGCTCCCTAAGCCGCTCGGCCTCTTCGGCCACGGCGTCTTCAGAGGTTTCTTCCCCGATCCCGCCCCAAGGGGTCACAAGGATGTCTTTCCTAGAGAGCCAGGGGTAGGCTTGCAGAAGCACCTCCGCCATCGCCGCGGAAGGGACTACAAGGAGGTCGCAGTGGCGAGCGCATCCCTCCTGCTTTTCGAAGATGAGCCGCACCACGTTCGGGAGCCGTTTGTTTAAGCCTGACTTGGTTAGTCCCCGGAATGCTCGTGCCAGAGTGGGTGCGGAGATGAGCCTGTGCAGGTAGGTGCTCACCGCGTAGTCCACCACGTCTACGTGGAAGATGGTCACCTGACGAAATCCCAGGCCGCGGATCGCGCCGAAGTCCCCGGCCTCGCACAGGTCATTGTGGATCACGCAGATCCCTTGGGGATCCCGGCGGCTGGCAAGCTCCGTGAGGAAGGCGGTGACCCCCCGCTCGAACTGCCGGGAGAAGCTGGCGTACTGCCGCACGGAGAGGTCGGTGAGGGCTCCGTTATGGCCAGGGACATGCCAGGATACTTGGTGATAGCGGACGTTGGGAATGCCCTCCCAATCCGCTCCAGGGCCTGAGCCGAGGACGGTGAGGTGAAAGCGGCCCTCCCGGGCCCAGTGGCAGATGAGATGGTTCCCCACTTGGGCTCCCCCGCCAAGGGGATCCTTTCGGATATCATGGCCAAAGTGTGCACCGGCTATCACTATCTCGTGCACGGGATCAACTCCTGCAATCCAAGAACGCTTGCTTTATAAACCGCTATCTCCAGCATAGCCTCACTCCTATTTAAGGGAATCATCGCTTGTCTGTTGACTTCTTAGCCATCCGTTCTATTCTACCTTGAACAGAAAGCCTTGCTCAACAGCGCACCAGCAGCGCACCACGGTCAAACCTTGTTTCTTACCTGCTTTCTGCGGACCTGAGATCAGTCTCACCAAAGAGCCATTACAGCTTGTACCCGATCGTGCGCAGGAAGGCTTTGCGCTTCTCGATATCGGCCTCGGTCTCGATCCCTTTCGGGGAGGCTCCGTCGATCACCCCGAGGATCCCGCGCCCCTGTTCGGTCTCGGCGATGATCACCTGTACGGGATTGGCACTGGCACAGAAGATGTGACAGACCTCGGGGACGTTCTTGATCCGATTGAGGACGTTGATCGGAAACGAGCCGTCGAGAAAGATGATGAACGAGTGCCCGGCTCCGATCGTTTGAGCGTTCTTCACAGCCAGTTCGATGAGCGCCTCGTCGGTCCCGGAACGGCGGATGAGGCACGGGCCGGAGGCCTCGTTGAACGCGAGGCCGAACTTGATGACAGGAACAGACGTTACCAATGCCTCATGCAGGTCCTCCACCGACTTGATGAAGTGGGTCTGGCCGAGGATGAAGTTCAGTTCATCTCCATTGTCGATTTGCACGAGCTTAAGCTCCATCATATCCTCCTATATGAATTGAATGATCGGAAGATTGAGTAATTGAGTGATTTCAAATCTCCCGATCATTCAACCTCTCAATGATTCAATCTGTTGCACGATTTCTTCTGCACTCAGTGTTACCTCGGTCTCCTCGCCGCTGTCCATCTCCTTCAGTTTGCCCCTCTTCGATGACACCTCGTCATCCCCAAGAACGAGCAGGTAGCGGGCGGAGAGTTTGTTCGCCTGCGTCATCTGCTTCCTAAATGATCTTCTGCGGTAATCGAGGTCAACTGAAAGTCCCTCACGGCGAAGATCGTTTGCTAGATTCAGGGCGAGTGCCCGTCCAGCGTCGCCCAAGGTGGCGAGGAATAGGTCGATGCGGTGCTCCGTTTGCTGTTCTTCGCGTTCTTTGAGGACGAGGATCAGCCGCTCCATCCCGCCGGCGAAGCCGACTCCCGGAGTATCCGGACCGCCGATCATTTTCACGAGATCGTCGTATCTGCCTCCACCGAGGAGGGCATCCTGCGCCCCGAGGTCCTTGGACGTGAGCTCGAACACGGTGCGTGTGTAGTAGTCGAGGCCGCGCACGAGGTGGGGATCGACGACGTAATCAAGGCCGAGCTGGTCGAGTAGTTCCTTCACTTTCTCGAAGTGATCGGCGCAATCATCACACAGGTGCTCGGCGCTCCCCGGGGCATCGGCGATGTACGGCTGGCAAATCCTATTCTTGCAGTCGAGGATGCGCAGCGGGTTATCGTCGTAGCGACGTTGACAGTCCTCACACATGGAATCGATGTGCGGAGCAAAGTGTGCGCGCAGTGCTTCGCGATACCGCTCGTGGTCAGCCGCGCAGCCGATGCTGTTGAGCCTCAGCGAAAGGCCTCCAAGACCGAGCTCGTGCATCAGGCTCCAGGCGAGGCTGATCACCTCTACATCGAGCGATGGGTCTAATGATCCGATCGCCTCTACGCCGTACTGGTGGAACTGACGGCTTCGCCCCTTCTGCGGTTTCTCGTAGCGGAACATCGGCCCGATGTAATAGAACTTCTGGAACGGATCCTGCGTCGCCATCCCATGCTCAACGTAGGAACGAACAACGGACGCAGTTGCCTCCGGGCGCAGGGTAAGAGACCTCCCTTTCTTGTCGGGGAAGGTGAACATCTCCTTGTTGACGACGTCTGTCGCCGCACCAATTCCGCGCGAGAAGAGCTCGGTGTGCTCCACCAGCGGGGGGCGAATCTCACGGTAGTTGAAGCGGCGAGCCACATCGCGAATCGTCGCCTCTAGCTGCGTCCAGTAGTCGGCCTCATCGGGAAGGATGTCGCGCATCCCGCGCACTGATTTGTATGCCACCTTTACAGTTCCTTCAGAAGGTTGGCCATCTCGATCATCGTCTCCGCTGCCTGAGACCCCTTGTTTCCCATCTTCGTCCCCGCCCGCTCGATTGCCTGATCTATCGTGTCGGAGGTGATAACACCAAAGACGACTGGAACATCGACATCGAGGTTCACCCTAGCTAAACCCTTGGCGATTTCACCAGCGATCATGTCGAAGTGCGGCGTGTCCCCGCGGATAACGGCAGCGAGGGCGATGATCCCGTCGTACTTTCCGCTCTCGGCCATCACCCGGGCTACCTTCGGCACCTCAAACGCTCCCGGCACCCAACTCACCTCGATCGCATCTTCGGATACATTCGATCGACGGAGCCGATCGAGCGCACCGTCGAGGAGGCGCGTGGTTATCAGATCGTTGAACCTGCTAACGACGATCCCCGCTCGCAAGCCCTTGCCGTCGAATCCTCCCTCGTATACCTTTGTCATTTCTCCTCCTCCGCTCTTGGATTGAGTGATTGACTGATTGAGTGATTGAACATCAAAATCTCCCGCTCTCTCAATGATTCAATCTTCCGATCCTACACGTCTTGCAGTTGGTGGCCCATCTTCTCCTTCTTCGTCTTCAGATAGTAACGATTGTGCTCGTTGGGAGGAATCTCGATCGGGATCTGCTCGGTGATCTTGAGGCCGTATCCGCCGAGGCCAACTACCTTCTTGGGGTTGTTGGTCAGGAGGCGGATCGTGGTCAGGCCGAGATCGCACAGGATCTGTGCCCCGATCCCATAGTCGCGCAGGTCAGCAGGGAAGCCGAGTCGCTCGTTGGCCTCTACAGTATCCAGGCCTTGGTCCTGCAGCCGGTAGGCGCAAACTTTGTTCTTCAGGCCAATCCCGCGTCCCTCCTGCCGCATGTAAACGATCACTCCCAGTCCTTCCTGTTCAATCATCTCCATTGCCTGGTGGAGTTGATCCCCACAGTCACAGCGGTATGATCCGAAGACGTCACCTGTGAGGCACTCGGAGTGAACGCGTACAAGCACGTTCTCCTTCCCGGCAACGTCACCCTTGACGAGCGCCACGTGTTCCTCGTCTTCGATGGGGCTCGTATAGCTGACGATCTTGAAGTTGCCATAACGCGTCGGTAGCTCAGCCGTTGCCACGCGCTCCACGAGGTTCTCGTGGCGCTTCCGATAGGCGATGAGGTCGGCGATGTTGGCGATGACAAGCTTGTGTTCCGCGGCGAATCTCTCCAGTTGCGCAAGGCGCGCCATCGTCCCGTCGTCGTCCATTACCTCACAGATCACCGCCGCGGGCTTCAACCCGGCCAAGCGGGCGAGATCGACCGCCGCTTCGGTGTGACCGGCACGCTTGAGCACACCGCCGTCCTGTGCAATCAGAGGGAAGACGTGGCCCGGGCGAGCGAGGTCGTCTGGCCCCGACCGATCGTCGATCAGGACCTTCACGGTGTGGGCACGATCGTGTGCCGATATGCCGGTGCTGATCCCGGTCCGTGCGTCGACACTGATAGTGAACTTTGTCCCGTGCAAAGCCGTATTCTCCGGAGCCATCGGGGGGAGCGCCAGCTTGTGTGCACGCTTCCCATCAATCGGTGCGCAGATCAGGCCACGAGCGTACTTGGCCATGAAGTTGATTGCCTCCGGACTAACGTGTTCGGCGGCGATCACCAGATCGCCTTCGTTCTCCCTGTTCTCGTCGTCAACCAGAATCAACATCTCACCGTTCTTGATCCGTTCTATCGCCTCTTCTATGTTAATGAACACGCCTCACCATCCCCTCGACGTACTTTGCCAGGATATCAAACTCAATATTCACCGGGTCTCCCACTCGTCTGTCCCGCAAAGCGGTCGTTTCGTATGTCCGCGGGATCACCGCCACTTGGAACGTTCTTCCAGTTGCGGCAAACGGAGTCAGGCTGATGCCATCGACCGCCACCGATCCCTTGTCAGCCATGTATCTGCGAAACTCCGTCGGATAGGAGAATACAAACTTCCACCCTTCGCGCTCGCGACTCACCACCTGCACTTTGCCCACCGTATCCACGTGCCCGAGGACGATGTGTCCATCCAGACCGCTTTCAAGAGTAAGTGGAAGCTCGAGGTTCACCCGCGCGTGCAGGCGCTGCCTGCCAAGTGACGTGCGAGTGAACGTCTCCGAAGAGATGTGGGCGCGAAAGCCGTTCCGCGTTAGTTCAGTAACAGTGAGACAGACACCATTAACCGCGATGCTCGCTCCCAACGTCAGGCTATCACGCAGGGAGGTAGAGATCTCCAGTCGGTCGCGTCGCAGCTCTTCCAGTAATCCCAAGTCCTGCACAATTCCGGTAAACATCGACAAAAGCGAGTTTACCGCAACGAGGAATGTTGATCAACGAAGTTGCAACGCCCTCATCGCTTGGATACCCTATCGTCTCAGGAGGTTATCTTGCTAAAACGACGTGCTTACTTAGGGTTTGTGTTGCTGTGCCTGCTAGTTTCGGTTATCGCCTTTCCCGCGGCGAAGGATATATCGTACGACATCAGCACGCAAGGGGACTACAATGAGATCAATGTAACGACCGGACTAGCCAGCTATGTCTTCTCGGAGGACGGCGGAGTACTGAAGAGCGTCTACATGTCATTCGCTCCCTACGGTTCCAGCACGGCAGAGCTTGTCCCAGGAACGAAGACTGATACGAAGACACTCAATCGACAGTACGTAAGCAATGTGACGTTCCCGTTTGCAACTACGGAAAGCGAAGACGTTCCTTTCACCTATACCCTTGTTGGCGTCGAGCAGCCGGCACCGGATAAGCTGATTGTCGAGTTTCGCGGCAATGCAGGCGCGCTGACGGTCGACAAGAGATTCATTATTCACAACGATCCCTACTACACGATCGATGTACAGGTCGATATAGAGAATTCCTCAGATCAGGCCTCATCTATCCAGATGACCATTGGAGACTATACCCCTACCGAAAAGGCACGGTCTCTCGTCTATCAATTCGACAACGCTCCTGGCGGAGACCTCCTGGCACAAGGATCGTACACCTCGTTCAATGGCGTTGGGCTGATGGACAAAAAGACTGTCTTCTTCCTCAAGGTGAATGATGCTGCTGGCGTCAACCCGTTTATGAAGCGTGAACAGTCAGGGAACAAGAGATTCGGCGTTGACCTTGCCGTCGCACCGGGGACGACGAGCTACTCCTTCTCTTTGTATGGTGGAGCAAGACAGTACCTCCTCATGGAGCATTCAGGTTTGGGAACGCTCGATAACCCAGGAACCGTCGCAAGATTGATCATCCCGGTGGTCAAGTTCTTAAGTCTTCTCTATCGCTACACCGGAAACTACGGCTGGGCAATCTTCTTATTCACCCTCATCACGCGCGTGATTCTCTTCCCCTTAATGCGCAACCAGTACCGTTCCATGGCCAAGATGCAGAAATTGCAGCCGCGGCTGCAGAAGCTCCAGGAGCGGTTTAAGGATGATCAGCAGCTTATGCAGCAGAAGCTAATGGAAATGTACAAGAAAGAGGGAGTCAATCCCATGGGAGGCTGTCTTCCGATGTTCATTCAGCTCCCAATCCTCGTCCTGCTGTGGAAGGCGATCCTCTACTCTTCAACAGAGATTCACTTCTCCCCGGGATTCTTGTGGGTATCAGATCTCAGTATGCGAGATCCATACTTCATCTTCGTGATACTGACCACGGTAGCGATGATCCTGCAGCAGAAAATGACACCGACCACAACCACGAGTGAGACGCAGACAAGCCAGAAGTACATGACGTATATGATGCCGATCTTCATGGCTGTTTTTCTGTACAATTTCCCTGCCGGTCTGTGGTTCTACTACCTGCTGACGACCCTCTTCCAAATGGGACAACAATACTTCATCAATTGGGAGACAGCAAAAGCTGACGCGACAGGTGGCGACGTAGTCACCGAAATAGTTGAGGCCGATCCTGAGGAGACAGAGGTAGAGACGGGTGACGACGACACCGGCAAAAGAGGTAAGTAAAGAGATCGAGTCCTTGTTGCGGGAGCTTCTCTCAATCCTCGAGGAGCAAGAGGTCACGTTCGCCGTTGAGGGCGACCCGATGGAGGAGCTGTATGTCAACCTCACCGGGAATCTGTTCTCTCTCCCCGAAGAGAGGCCGATACTCACCGCACTGGAGCACCTGGTGCAAATAGCCGTCCATCGCAAGACGGGCATCGATTGTGCCATCGTACTCGATGTCAACGGAGCGGTGAAGAAGAGGCGGGCGGAACTGATAAAGTTCGCCCTCGGTGCTGCCGAATCGGTACGCCGTGAGCACAAGCGAATACGGCTCAACCCGATGCCATCCCGCGAGAGGCGCACGATCCACATCACGCTCACCAACTTCCCTGGCGTGAAGACGTACAGCATTGGCGAGGGAGACGAGCGCCGCGTAGTCATCGAACCAGAAGACGCGTGATGTCCCGCTTCCTCGCAGGCGACACGATCGCCGCCATTTCAACGCCGATCGGTGAGGGAGGAATCGGTATCGTCCGTCTGAGCGGTCCGGATGCGATTTCGATCGCATCGCGTCTCTTCAGGTCTCCGCGCGGAGTGGACCTGCACGCTGCAGAGACGCACACTATCCACTACGGACATATCTTCTTTCACGGCGAGAGGATCGATGAGGTATTGCTGTCAGTGATGCGCGCTCCCCACACGTACACCCGCGAGGACGTAGTGGAAATAAACTGCCACGGAGGCATCGTCGCCGTGCGCACGGTCCTCGATGCCGTACTCGACGCTGGAGCTCGCCTCGCCGAGAGGGGAGAGTTCACCAAGCGCGCGTTCCTCAACGGGCGTATCTCCCTCGATCAGGCGGCAGCAGTCCTCAACATCGTCAGTGCGAAGACTAAGCTAGGTCTGGAGGTGGCTGTCGATCAACTCGGAGGGCGATTCTCGAAGGAGATTGCGCGGCTGCGCGAGCAGATCGCCTCCCTCCTCGCGCGCATCGAGGTAGAGATCGACTATCCCGATGAGGATGTCGATCAGGAAGGCTTCCTCCGAGACACGCATCGGCTTATCACGCAGGTAGAGAGACTTCTCGCGGAAAGCGCACAAGGCCGAGTGCTGCGCGAAGGGTTGATCATCAGTATCATCGGTCGACCAAACGTCGGCAAGTCAACGCTTCTCAACGCCCTCCTCTCTGAACAACGAGCCATTGTCACCGAGATCCCGGGGACCACGCGCGATACAATCGAGGAGATCGCAGTGATCGGCGGTGTGCCGGTACGGTTGATCGATACAGCAGGGATGCGTGTGCCGAGTGACCCAGTGGAGGCTGAGGGCGTGCGCCGCTCGCAGGAGGCGATGAAGCGCGCCGACCTTCTACTCCTTATTATCGATTGCAGCTGCGAAATGACCGTTGATGATCGTGATCTGTTGCAAATGGACTGGGATAGACCGGTCTTTGTCGTGCTAAACAAGTCAGATCTTCCCGCGGTAATAAACAGAGATACAATCGAGGCACAAGCGCCGGGGTATCCGCTCTACGAGATCTCGGCTGCGACGAAGGCTGGTATCGAGCAACTGACAGAGGGGATCATCGCTCACCTCCTGGGCGGGAAAATCAAGGGGCGAAATGCCGCTCTTCTCCTAGATGTATGGGAGAGGGACTTGTTGCACCGAATGCAACAGGCCCTGAGGCGGGTGATCTCAGCGCTAGAAGCTGACGCCTCACCCGATATCGTGGCCGAAGAGCTGCGCGTAGCACACGCAACGGCAGGCGAATTGCAGGGGATCGACGCCAACGAGGAGGTCCTCGATCATCTCTTCCGCCAGTTCTGCGTTGGAAAGTAACAATTCGCATGCTTTGTCGCGCGACATGTATCACCCGCTGAGCGGCCAGATGTAGCTTCTCCCCTGGACCGATGGGTTTCTCTACAAAGACAAATTCGCTAGGATAGATCTATCATGGTCATGAACCTCGTCGCATCGATCGGCGCTGGGCTGCTGTTGGCGCTGATCGCATTGCCAATGATGATCTCCTCGCGTGCGTACTTCGCGCCGAGCGTACAAGCAAGGGTGTTCCCACGATCTCTGCGTTTCCACGGGGTACAGGTAGATGCACTGGTCGTATCTTATCTGTTCATCACAAGTGCTCTCACGCTCGGCGCGGTGTTGGCGGTGCATCGTTCACCACAAATGACCTTGCTCTCGCTCTCCGCCATTCCCCTCTTGGCAATGCTGTGGGGAATAGCTCGACTGAGGAAGCGCGTTGTTCCAAGAAAAATAGTACAGCGGAAAGAGGGACGCATTGTGCTGTTCGGAATTCCCCTCTCTGCTCTCAATCTTGAGAAAGCAGTCGCCAGCGCGGAAGGCATGCTTCGTACTGGCGGATCGCACATCGTGCTCACCCCAAACACGGTTTCATTGATGCGGGCACAAAGAAACACAGATCTCCTGGATGCCTATCATCGAGCAGACCTGGTTGTGCCAGATGGAGTTGGACTGATTTGGGCGACGAGGCGGCTCGGGATTCCACTCCCCGAGCGCGTGCCCGGAATCACGCTTAGCGAGCAACTGCTGCGCAGGGGAAGTGATCGCGCGTGCCGCGTCTTCCTCCTCGGAGGAAGAGAGGGTGTTGCTGTGCGGGCAAGAGAGTGTTTGTTGCGGCGCTTCCCCGGCCTCGATATTGTCGGGACCCAGCACGGCTACTTCTCAAGCGAGGAGGAAGTAATCGACGCGATCCGCGTCACTCAGCCGGATATACTCCTTGTCGGGATGGGTGTTCCGCGGCAGGAGTTATTCATGATGCACGCTCGCAACAAGCTAAGTGTTCCACTGATGATTGGGGTTGGCGGCGCGCTCGACGTCTTCGCCGGCGATCGCGCGCGTGCGCCACGTTCTTGGCAAAGACTCGGCATCGAATGGCTGTATCGCGTCCTCCAGGAGCCACGCAGGCTGCGCGATGCGCTCGTGATTCCTCGGTTCATGTCGCGCGTGCTCCTAATGCACGGTGCTCTTTCTATCGAGGGCTTCCTTTCGCTTCCTGAGGAATCCGACTAATCGCGCGGTACTTTATCCTTTCGAGCGGGCAACTAGAGAGAAAGCATCAGGCGCCAAGACCCTCGCAGAGCCCAAGACTGTTTCACCACTGGTGTGCGGTAGCTGGGCTTGTTTGCTACATCCTCCGATGTGACATTACATAGCCGATTAGCGCATTTGAGAGCTCATCAAGCTACTTGCTTCGTGCTCTTCGCTTCCTTCGTGGTGAATCATCTTTGGAGTCCCTCCTGTGCAAACCGAAATGATAATTCGTACTGACTCGGAACAGCAACGAACCAATCATGTTCTCAGTCACACGCAACTAAGTCGACAATGTTTACCTGCACTGACCCCTTCCAATCGTCAAATCCAGCCTGAAAGACGACACAGACAGGCCCATCTTCGAACAGGTCAATGTGGTTTGCCATGCGAAAGGCGATAAACGGGAGTGAGACGCCGTTTTGTACCAACCTTCCTTTGAGGTGTTGCCTGCCTGATCCAACGAACGTCATCTCCTCGAACAGGCAGTCGCGCAGGAGGAAGATCGGTGTCGGGTTTCCCGGCCCATACGGTGAGAGGGACCGCAGGTTGGTGTAGAAGCGGATGTCGATCTCTCGCGCCGCCACCTCGGCGTCGATTATCTCCACGCCGCGCCGCGCCTGAACCGGCTGCTGAGCCATGTAGCTGAAAAGGCGTTCGCGCAGTTCAGTGAGTCGATCATTCTCCAATGAGAAGCCGGCCGCCATTTTGTGCCCACCGTAGCGTAGCAATAGATCGGAGTGTGCGTTCAAGCACTCAGCCATGTCGAACCCTTCCACACTGCGACACGACGCACGGCTCACTCGCGAACCCTCTGAGATGACGATCGTGGGCACGTGGTAGCGATCGGCAAGGCTGGAAGCGGCAAGCCCAAGGATCCCTTCATTCCAATTCTCCCCTGAGAGAACTATAATCCCATCGTCCCTGGGACTTCTGCCGTTGGCAGCGAGTTGCTCCTCCGCCTGCGCGATCAGGTCGCGCTGGGCGATCTCGCGATCACGGTTGTAGTCGAGAAGGATCTCCGTCAAATACTCGGCGCGATTCCTGTCTTTCGTTGTCAACAGGAGGAAGGCGACCTTTGGATCGCCGGTGCGGTTGGCAGCATTCAGTTTGGGGGCGATGAAGTAACCGATGTCACGCGCGCTGATTCGCTTTACATTGATCGAGAGCCGCTTGGCTAACACCTGTAGCCCGAGCGACGATCCCTCTCCCCGCGCGATGAGCGAAAATCCCTTCCGCACAAGGGCACGGTTTTCGATCTCTGGCCCATCAGCGAGAGGCACGAGGTCTGCGATCGTGCCCAGAGCAACCAGATCGAGCAGCTCATAAGGAATGGGGCGATTCAGACGCTCGCACAAGGCGGATACGAGCTTGAACGCCACTCCCACTCCGGCCAGGTGTCGGTTGGGGTAAGAATCGTCGACCTGGTGAGCGTCGATAACCGCTACTGCCGCGGGAATCTCGTCTGGTGGTACATGATGGTCGGTAACTATCGTATCGATACCGGCAGCCTTCAACATGGCGATCTCCTCGCCGTTGGAGATCCCGCAATCAACCGTGATCACCAGGTTGAATTCCTCTCTAATCGCACGCTGGACGAACTTCTTCGACAGACCGTGCCCATTTTCACGGTCACCAACCTCGACCTTTATCGTTCCTGGGGAAAAGAGGGGAAGAAGGCCCTGATAGAGGACGGCTGCACCGGTCAATCCGTCGGCATCGAAGTCGCCATGAACGTAGATTCTCTCGTTGTTATTGATCGCTGAGATGACGCGAGCGACTGCATCATCCATGCCCGATAGGAGAAACGGTGAATGAAAGCGGTCGACGTCGGGATCGATCAGTCTTTGCCAGTGATCTCCTCCTCGACGGGCGAGGAGAGCGGCAAACGGACGCACGCAGGAAAGGGAAGTGACGATTCGGTCAACTAGATTCTCTTCCGGGAGGGGAGAAATCTCCCATCTTCTCTCCCCCCGGATGAGGGACTTCATCAGTGTTTCTTAGCCTTAGCAGTCTTGAGAGTCCACGCGTAGAGGATCGGATTGGCGATGTACATCGAGGAATACGTACCAACGACAACACCAACCAGTAGAGCCACCGAGAACCCTCGCAGTACCGACCCGCCAAACAAGAACAGAATGACCACCGGAATGAACGTGGTGAACGATGTGTTCAATGTTCGTGAGAGGGATTGGTTGACACTCTTGTTGATGATATCAAAGATAGAGCCCTTTCTATTAAGCTTCATGTTCTCGCGAATGCGGTCGAAGATTACGATCGTGTCGTTCAGGGAGTATCCGATGATCGTCAGGAAGGCAGCAATTGTCGGCAAATTAATGTCAATTCGGAAGAGCGCGAATATGCCAAGAGCGATAGAAACATCATGGATCACAGCGGTAACAGCACCAACAGCGTAGCGCAAGCGGAATCGCCATGAGACGTAGATCAGTATCACAACAAGAGCGAGCAGGATCGCCTGCCATCCCTTCTCAGTCAGCTCCTTGCTCACTTGCTGCCCGATCGACTTGCGACTGATCTCGTTTACCGCAAACTTATCTTTCAGCGTGGTTTCGATGCGCTCAATCGTGTCATGGTTCTCCTCAACATCAAGCTGAGTGGTGATCACCTTGCGATTCTTTCCCGATACATCCTGAATTACGCTCTTGGAAAGGTCAGTCGGACTAGGAATACCAGCGAGAACACTACGGACGTCCGCTGTGCTCACAGGCTCGTCGAAGTCCACCGTAAACTCTGTCCCACCTGTGAAGTCAATCCCCAGGTTAAGTCCCCGTACTCCAGGAATAAGCAATATCCAGCTAATCAGTACTAGGACTATAGAGATAGGAACAAAGTACTTTCCCTTCCCGAGGAAATCAAAATGGTGCATGCTCTGGCCTCCTCTAGAGGGACTCAACCTTCTTTGCCCACCGGGATTTGATCCGGCTTGCCTTGTTCTTATGGATTGTGTGATGGCGAGCTGCTTTGTCTACTGCTTTTGCAAGCTCTGGGAGCAAGGACCGGGCCGATTCTTTGTCTTGGGAGGCCAAATGTAGCCGGATCTGTTTGATAACGCTCTTGAACGCCATCTTTCGCACGTGGTTGAGCCTCCACCGCTTGTCATTCTGTCGCATGCGCTTTTCAGCCGAACGAATATTAGGAATTTCTATCACCTCTGCACTTGAGTCGTTGCCATATTCAAGCAAGCAACG
>CAYQFN010000010.1:18125-20614 GCA_964416685.1 uncultured Thermotogae bacterium
TATTGTAAAACGCGATGGTCGTATTGTTGCGTTTGATGAAGCCAAGATAACAACCGCAATCTGGAAGGCGATGCGCGAGGTCGGCGATGGAGACGAGATCGAGGCCAAGCGCCTCTGTGAGCTTGTCACTGGAATACTGGACGAGCGCTTCCCGGTGGACTACCCCACGGTGGAGGAGATCCAGGATGCCGTTGAAGAGGCTCTGATCGAGGCGGGATACGTCCGCACGGCCAAGGCGTACATCCTCTATCGAAAGCAACACACTGACCTGCGTCAACTGGGCGGCCTGATGGAGGAGATGCCGCTTGTCGACGATTACCTGAACGATCGTGACTGGCGGGTGCGCGAGAATAGCAACATGAGCTTCTCCCTGCAGGGGCTCAACACGCACATCACCGAGCACGTGATCAGTCGCTACTGGCTCACCAAGATCTACCCGCAGCGGGTGAGGGAAACGCATGATCGGGGCGACTTTCACATTCACGATCTGGGAACACTGGGAGCGTATTGCGTCGGATGGGACCTCCCGGATCTTCTCAAGCGTGGCTTTCGTGGCGTGCGCGGGAAGGTGGAATCCCGCCCCGCGAAGCACTTCCGCGTCGCGCTCCTACAGGTAGTCAACTTCATGTACACCCTGCAGGGTGAGTCGGCGGGCGCGCAGGCGTTCTCCAACCTGGACACTTACCTCGCCCCGTTCATCCGCTACGACAACCTGACCTACGAAGAAGTGAAGCAGAACCTGCAGGAATTCGTGTATAATATGAACGTGCCGACGCGCGTGGGTTTCCAGACACCGTTCACCAACGTGACCATCGACCTCGAAGTCCCGAAGTACATGAAGGACGATCATGTTATAATCGGCGGCGTGCTGCGTGAGTCGGTATACGGAGATCATCAGCACGAGATGGACATGTTCAACCGTGCCTTCGCCGAGGTGATGACCGAAGGTGACATGCACGGGCGGCCGTTCACCTTCCCCATTCCCACGTACAACATTACCAAGGACTTCAACTGGGAGAACGAGAACCTAGCTCCTGTGTGGGAGATGACGGCAAAGTACGGGATCCCATACTTCTCCAACTTCATCAACTCGGACATGAGCCCGGAAGACGCGCGCTCGATGTGCTGCCGGCTCAGGATTGACAACCGTGAACTGAAGAAGCGCGGCGGCGGCCTGTTTGGGGCCAATCCACTCACCGGCTCGATCGGTGTGGTTACCATCAACCTACCGCGGCTGGGATATCTCGCTGAGAACGAAGCCGATTTCCTCTCTCGCTTGGAAGAGTTGATGGAGCTTGCCAAGAAGTCGCTCATAGTGAAGCGAAAGACCTTGGAGAACCTGACAGATCGCGGGCTGTACCCGTACTCGCGCTTCTACCTGCAATCGATCAAGGATTTAGAAGGCGGGTACTGGAAGAACCACTTTTCCACGATCGGCATCATCGGAATGAACGAAGCGATCCTCAACCTATACGGGCTATCGATTGCCGATCCTGAGGGGCGCGAATTTGCAGCAAGAGTCCTCGACTTCATGCGTGATCGATTGGCCGACTTCCAGGAAGAGACTGGCGAGATCTTCAACCTGGAGGCAACCCCGGCTGAGGGGGCGAGCTATCGCCTGGCCAAGCGTGATCTGGAGCGCTACCCGGACATCCGCATCTACAACTTAGAGCGCTACGGAGGCGACACCCCCTACTACACCAACTCCACTCATCTCCCCGTAGGCCTCACCGATGACCTGTTCGAGGCGCTCACGATGCAAGACCCGCTGCAGACCCGCTACACCGGCGGGACCGTCTTCCACGGATTCCTCGGCGAGAGCAATCCCACTCCAGAGGCGGCGAAGCGCCTAGTGCGGAAGATCGCAGAGAACTTCCACCTCCCGTATTACACCCTCACCCCCACGTTCTCCGTGTGTCCCAAGCACGGGTACATCGCGGGGGAACACAAATACTGTCCCAAGTGTGACGAAGAACTAATAGAGAGCTTCAAAGAAGACAAACCTCAAGGAGGCATAAAAGTTGAACTACAAAGAAGACAAAGATGGTAACCTCATTCTCGAAGACGGAAGAGTAATTCCAGCAGAGCAAAGGCAGAAGGCAGAGGTCTACTCGCGCATCGTTGGCTACCTAAGGCCAGTAGAGCAGTGGAACGACGGCAAGCAGGCCGAGTTCGCCGACCGCAAGACCTATGCCACCAAGCCCGTGGTGCACGCATAAGAAATCCGCGACCGGCACGAGGTTGCGCCTTAACTTTCTTGCTCATGCGTGAGCATGGCGGACCTTGTGCCGGTCCACATGAGAATCGTAACCGGAATATGCTTTCGTTGTAGCCGGGTAATAGCTCACAGGTAGCGACAACAGTGATGCTTTATTGGCAGGTGCTGTAATAGCTGTGGGTGTTATATCGATCTATCTGGATAAGGCACACATCTACAGATTGACCATTGAGGAGGATGCGGGGTCAGGTCTTGCAATGCAACATTTTCC
>CAYQFN010000011.1:0-20574 GCA_964416685.1 uncultured Thermotogae bacterium
CACTCCTCCCCCCAGCAAGCTGGGAGGTATCCAGCGGAGGCTCTTTATGAAATTCCGGTTTTGGCCTTCAGGTAAAAATAAAACTGGCGGAATACCCCGTAGTCTTGCTACAGGATAGTCAGTTAAGAGATTTCTTTATTCCGAAGAATGGAGCTCGCCCCCGGATTAGCCTGACATCAAGCTCAGAATGTTGCTAGGACCATCCGCGCCACATGATTATCAATCTCTTCTGGCACTGGTAAGACTTGTGGCGAAAGACTGGCTGCGTTCTGAACGAGGTACTCCAGCGAGAGGGCCTGAAGCGCAAACGAGATGTCCATGATCTCCACGGGATGGCCGTCTCCGAGAGCCAGGTTGACCAGCTCCCCTTCTCCGAGGAGATATAGCGTACGCTTGTCCGGCAGGGTATAGGCCTCAACCCCATCACGAGCCTTGTGTTGCTCTCTTGCCATGCGCGCAAGGGAGTCCCTGTCAATCTCATACCCGAAGTGGCCAGCATTGGCTAGGATGGCGCCGTCTTTACAGCAAGAAAGCTCCTCTTCCCCGATGACCCCGTCTCGCCCGGTCGCGGTGATCACGACGTCAGCGCGTCTCATCCCGGTGGACAGGGAAACGACCTCGTAGCCTTCCATCGCCGCCTCCACCGCCTTGACCGGGTCAAGCTCAGCAATGAGTACGCGTGCGCCTAACCCGCACGCTCGCAACGCGATCCCCTTGCCGCACCAGCCGTAACCCACTATGAGAACGCTCTTCCCCGCTATGAGAAGGTTTGTGACGCGCATGATGGCATCCCAGGTTGATTGCCCGGTTCCATAGCGGTTGTCGAATAGGTGCTTCATTTGGGCGTCATTGACCGCGATCGCCGGCAGTTTTAGCTTGCCTTGCTCTGAGAGTTCACGCAGGCGCTCCACCCCGGTTGTCGTCTCCTCACTTATTCCCATCGGTCCCGGTGTCGGCCATGGTTCTCGCTCGTGAAGACGCACGACCACGTCGCCCCCATCTTCAACGATGAGATTAGGGGAGAAATCTATCAGTCGGTCGATGTTCTTTTCATGTTCCTCCGAGGCCTCACCGTGGCTAGCTGAGACTGTTATCCCCTCGGTCTGGGAAATTGCGGCTACGATCTCGTCTTGGGTGGAGAGAGGATTGCTCCCAATTACGTACAATTCTGCTCCTCCAGCACGCAAAGTGAGGATAAGGTTCGCTGTTTTGGCCTCCAAGTGGAGGGCCGCCCCAATGCGGAGCCCGGCGAATGGTTGCTCGCGTTCGAATCTAGAACTTATCTCTTTATTTACGGGCATGTGGGCTTGCGCCCATTTTATCTTCTCCCAACCACGCTCAGTTTCTGTGTCCATCTTTCTCCTTAATAAATAAGCTCAACCAGAAGAGCTGCGCCATCTCCTCGATCTTCTCAGCGAGAGTTAGTGCCTCAGGAAGGGATTCTGCGACCGCGACTGCTCCATGATCGGCTATGAGAACGGCATTGCCCTCCCCCAGTCCCTTTACTACAGCATCGGCCAGTTCCCATGTGCCCGGTGAGGAATGCGAAGCGACCAGTATCTCCTCTCCAAACAGGATTCTCCCCTCGTCGTGCACGATCGGCAACGTTGAACGGGCGATCGCTACTGACGTGGCGTAGGGCGAATGGGTATGCACGATCGCCGCAACGTCACCCCGTTCTCTGTAGATCGCTGCGTGCATTCGCCACTCAGAAGAGGGCTTCCCCGTGCCGGATTTCTTCTCTCCCTCTGGGTTGACCTCGATTATCTGGTTGCTCTCTAGCTCATTGTATGGGATCCCACTGGCCGTGATCAGAAATCCTTTTCCAAACCGCGCGGAGACGTTACCTGAACTTGCCCGTACAAGTCCTAGGTTGGCCATCCGTTGGGCAATCTCCAGTACTTGAGTGCGTAGACGATCGAGCCTAGTGTCTTGCGGATTATTAGACATCGTTGTTCCTTCTAGCCCAGACGATATGGCGCATGCTTCACCCCATGCTCAGTGATAATTCCGGTGATCAGTTCCGCGGGCGTCACGTCGAATGCTGGGTTCCACGCCGCTGCCCCTTCAGGAGCAAAGCGCACCCCGAGCGGGGCGAGGACCTCGTCTTCGTTTCGCTCTTCAATTGTTATCCCGCTTCCTTCCAGTATATACGGGTCGATTGTCGACGAGGGAGCGACGATGTAGAACGGGATCTTGTGGTAATGAGCAAGGATTGCCAACTGGTAGGTCCCTATCTTGTTCGCGCTGTCCCCGTTTGCAGCGATCCGGTCGGCTCCGGCAAGGACGGCGTTGATCTCGCCACTCTTCATCAAGGCGCCGGCCGCCCCGTCTACGATCAGTCGAAAGGGAATCCGATCTCGCAGGAGCTCCCAAGCGGTCAACCGCGCTCCCTGCAGGCGCGGTCGCGTTTCGCACGGGTAGACCATATTCAGTTTTCCTCCCTCGCTCGCTGCGCGCAGGACACCGTAAGCGGTCCCATATCCCCCGGTAGCGAGAGCGCCGGTGTTGCATATCGTGATGACGCTCGCTCCCGCAGGCAGGAGATCAGCTCCGTACTCACCGATCTTCCGGTTTGCGGCGATGTCTTCAGAGTGGATCTGCCGCGCCTCGGCGAGCATCGCAGCATGCAAGTCCTCTGGCGATTCGTTCTTATGCCTCTCGAATGTTTGTAGCATCCGATCGATTGCCCAGGTGAGGTTGACCGCTGTCGGCCGGGTACTGCGCAGGATCTCTGCGACGTGATGCACATCTTTTCCGGTCTCCAATCCAAGTACCATACCGTAAGCTGCGGTAATACCGATTGCCGGCGCTCCACGCACGCGCATCGTTCTGATCGCTTCGGCCACCGCAACCACATCCGTTATCCGCAGTACCGTGATATCCTGCGGAAGTCTCGTTTGATCGAGAAGGTCGATCGCTCCGTCCCGGTAGACCACCGGAGCCAGGACGCCGTCAAAGCTCGGAGTTGCTTCTCTGTTGATCATAGCTTTATGTACGGCTTCCCCAACGCCGCAGGCACGTTCCCTCTTCGGATAAAGAAGGAGAGCACAAGCACCGTCAACAGATACGGGAGCATGATCGAGAATTGGCTTGGAATGAAGGCTTGCAGCCTCATCTGGAGGGCGTCAATAAACCCAAACAGAAGCGCGGCGCCGAGCCCTCCGATCGGGCTGTAGTTCCCGACCACCATCGCGGCTATCCCGATGAAGCCACGCCCTCCGACCATCCCCGAGGTGAACCGGCCAACGCTATTGAAGAAGAAGGCTCCGGCAAGGCCGCACAGGGCTCCGTTGAGGATCGTGTACAGATAACGCGTGCGATGAACGTTGATGCCAGCAGTGTCCGCCGCTTCGGGTTTCTCCCCCACAACACGGAGGCGAAGGCCCCATTTAGTATGGAATAGAAATACTTGGGAGGCAAAGATGAGCAGAAAAGTCGCTGTAGTGATGTACCAGGTGCTCAATGCAGGCGCCGATGCGGATGTTCCCCGCCAGCCCCACACCGCGCTTGTTATGAATAGGGCCAGTCCAGCCACAAGGATGTTGATCGCCGTTCCAGCGACCACGTGATTCGCGCGGAAGCGGATGCACCAGACAGCGTGAATGGCTCCTGCTAACGCGCCAGCAACCACGGCAGCGATCAGCGCAAGCCACGGACTACCCGTAAAGTAGGCAACCAGCGCTGAGACTAGAGCCCCGAGCACGGCAGTCCCCTCTACTCCCACGTTGATGATCCCAGAACGCTCAGAGAAAGTCTCCCCCAGAGCGATGAGAGCGATCGGGGTTGCCAACCTGAGGGTGGCAAGAAGCAGTTGGATCGTGAAAATCTCGCTAATGTTCACCGTTGCTTCATCTCCTTCTCCAGTGGATGAGACTCCGGATGAGTGTTGGGGCGATGATGAAGAAGATCACCAGACCCTGGATCACGGAGGTGATATCACCTGGGGCGGCGCCCGATCGTTGTACCTGCATTCCCCCAGCCCTTAGTGCACCGATCAGAAGGGAAGCGAAGATTGCTCCAATCGGGTGAGCTCGGGCGATCAGCGCACCGGCAATTCCGTCCCAACCGTAACCCGGCGAGAAGCGTGCGATGAACCGAGAATGGGTCCCGAGGACCTCTCCCGCCCCAGCGAGGCCGGCGAGGAGGCCACCGAGGGTGAGGGCAAGGATGATCTTATGCTCCACTTGAATGCCCCCGTACTCCGCCGCCGTTGGGCTCAAACCGACACTTCGCAGTTCATAGCCCGCGGGGGTACGGAAGAGATAATACCATACTATAAGGGCTAAGGCAATAGCAATAACTAGCGCTATTGATACTTGTGTCGGTTTCATGATCCTAGGGAGAGCGGCGCTGGAGGCCACGCGCATGGTCTGGTTTGCCCAGTATTTCGAATCGTGAAGCGGCCCACGCGGGGCGACGAGGTAATCAGTGAGCCCGATCGCAACGTAGGAGAGCATCATTGTGGAGACGAACTCATTTACACCCCGTTTTGCTTTGAGATACCCCGGAATCCACCCCCAGAGCGCACCAGCCGCGGCAGCAGCTAACAGGCAAACAAACACGTGTAGGCCGACCGGCAAGTGAACGTACGCTCCCACTACCGCGGCAACTAACGCTCCGACGTAGAGCTGCCCTTCCGCTCCAATGTTGAACAGGCCGGCCCTAAACGCGATGAGGAACGAGAGAGAGGTAAGGATGATCGGTGTGGATTTGGTCAGCGTCGCCCCAAGGGCAAGCCTACCGCCGAAGGCCCCCTTCCACAGGTTGATAAACACAGCGCTTACGGAAAATCCGGCCGCCCAAACGATGAGGGCACTGATCGCAAATGCAAGCAGAATTGAGAGCAGGGTTATGCCAAGCTCGCTAAGTAGAGATGATCCCCTCAACATCGAGATCTTATTCTTCACTCTTCTTCTCCCTCCCGAGGTTGCACCTGCGTCCCGCTCAGCATCAACTCCCCCAGTTCGCGTCGATTTGTCTCTTCCGGGTCTTTGATCCCTACGATCTGTCCATCGTACATCACCGCGATGCGATCGCTTAGCATCATCACCTCATCGAGGTCCATTGAGATAAGGAGTATGGCCGCCCCTCGATCTCTCATCTTCAATAGCTGTTCGTGAACGTACTCCATTCCGCCTACATCGAGCCCACGAGTTGGTTGTGCAGCAATGATTACGCGTGGCTCTTTGGAGAACTCCCGCCCGATGATCAGCCGCTGTTGGTTCCCACCGGAGAGGTTCTCCACCGAAGTGGAAACAGACGGTGTCTTAACGCCAAATTCGTCCACAATTTGCTCAGTGAAGTTGGTAATTGCGCGTTGGTTATGCCAGAACCGGCTTGGGGCGAACGCCTTGACCCGCTGCCTCCCGAGGATGGCATTCTCGCGCACGGAGAAATTCATTACCAGCCCGCGCAGTTGCCGATCGGCAGGGATGTGAGCAATCCCGGCAGCGATGAAGTCGCGCGCCGTCTTCCCGCTCAGGCTAAGCTCATCCAGCGTGATCGATCCTTTCGTTATCGGGCGCAATCCGGTCAACACCTCAGCCAGTTGCGCCTGACCATTCCCCTGCACGCCAGCAATCCCGAGGATCTCGTTCCTTCGTAGATCAAAGGAGACCCCCTTAAGTGCCAACAGCCCTCGATCATCCTGTGCCTCAATATCCTTGACGTGAAGAACTGGCTCCGGCCTCTCCCTGGCTTTGGTTCGGCGAACAGTGAACACGACATCACGGCCGACCATCATCTCGGCCAGCTCACGTTCGTCTGTCTCCTTGGCACGCACAGTTCCGATGACTTTGCCCTTGCGCAGTACAGTGATTCGGTCGCATATCTCAATCGCTTCGCGCAGTTTGTGCGTGATCATGACACTCGCCTTCCCCTCAGCCTTCAGCTTCCGGAGTGCCCCCTCGAGATACTCGACCTCCTGCTCAGTGAGGACAGCGGTCGGTTCATCGAGGATGAGGATGCTCGCCCCGCGATAGAGGGCCTTTACAATCTCCACCCTCTGCTGAGCTCCAACAGGGAGTCGCTCGATGCGGGCCCTCGGATCGATCGGTAGGCCGTACTCTTGGGAGAATTTCTCGATCCGTTGGATGGCGGCTTCTCGATCGAGAAAGAGGCGGGCCTTCATCGGTTCCTGGCCGAGCATGATGTTTTCGGCGACGCTTAATCGAGGGACAAGCATGAAGTGCTGATGGACCATCCCGATCCCTAGTTTGATCGCTGTTGCTGGCCCATAGTTTGATTGCGGCTTTCCGTTGATTATGATCTTGCCGCTATCTGGCCGATGAAGCCCATACAGAGTGCTCATCAAAACGGTCTTCCCTGCGCCATTTTCGCCGAGAAGACCGTGTATCTCACCCTGTTCTAAGGCAAAGTCGACACCATCGTTAGCAACAACACCAGGAAATCGTTTTACAATTCCCTGCATTTCTACTGCAAACTCGGGCATCGACCTGCCTTAGCTTCTTTCCTTACGCTTGGCCGGATCAGTGTTCGATGACAATTGATCCGTCTTTGATCCCGTTGGCCGCCTCAACCAGTTTCAGGATGAGATCGCAGGGGACTTGGACCGTTGATGCACTCTTAGTGATGTAGTCATTGATGTCCAACTGACCGATCGCTATTCCAGTGCCAAATCCAAATTCTGTGTCGATTCCATAGCTGTAGATGCCTGGCTGCCAGGTTCCGTCGATCACTTTCAAGACCTGTGAATTGACGGCCAGATCCACGCGCTTTAAGCCACTGGCGACGATGACGTCAGCATGCACAGGATCAGTTGCTGCCTGGTCGACATCCGTTCCCAACGCGTAGCGGTTTGCTTTCTCTGCTGCTGCGGTGAATACACCGAGGTGAGACTTTCCAGCCGCGCCGTAGATATAATCAGCACCAGCGTTGTACATCTCGCGCGCCAGCTCTGCCCCGAGCGTCGGGTTTGCCCATTCACCGACATAGCGGACGAGTACCTTGACGTCCGGGTTGACCCACTGCGCCCCCTGGGTGTAGCCTTGCTTAAACCTGATGATGAGGGGAATCTCCATCCCTCCCTCGAACCCGATGGTGCCAGTCTTAGTCAGGTACCCGGCAGTAACACCGCACAGGAATGCCTCCTCCCAGTCGTTGGTAACCACCGAAGCGACGTTATCGCCGGCAGCAACCGCATCTACGATCACGAACTTCTGATCAGGATACTGTGCAGCCACCGTCTCCAGTGCCGATGCCTGGTCGAAACCGATGCACACAATGACATCGTAATCGCCAGAATCAGCGAATTGAAGTTGGTACGCTTCATACTCGGAAATGTCGCTCGGCTCGACGTAGTCTAGGACATCATCAATCGCTACGTTGTACTTGGCAGCGATAGTCGCAGCCGCATCAGATGCTCCCTTGAAACTCTGATCGTTGAATGACTTGTCTCCAAGGCCTCCCGTGGCAAGGATCAAGCCGATCTTTGGGGGATTCTGAGCAAATCCAACACTCGCCACCAACCCAACCACCAACAAGACTGCTGTAAGAACAGCGCCCCATATCTTCATGCCAACCTCCTCTTGCGTCGCCCTGCGCGGTGTACACAGATAAAAGGCTGCCAAAACCACCGTAACCCCGGCACGGCAACTTGAATGGATTTTCCATCCTAGCAGAATGGAAACGAGTTGTCAAATGTAAGACGAGAAGGAGGGTGCTTTTGATTGGCGATCGATCCGCTGAGAGATGTGTGGTTGATCACTCCAATCGCAGAGAGAATACAGCTTGACGGGGCAACGGGCCGGTACTATATTCCTCTTGTCACATAAAGAGCACTGACTGCAAGGAGAAAGATAAATGATAGAGATACTTGATCTTGCGGGGAAGGTGGCGCTCGTCACTGGCGCGGGATCTGGAATCGGCCAAGGCTGCGCACAGTATTTGGCCGAAGCCGGGGCGCGGGTGGTGATCATCGATATCAATCAATCAGCCGGTGAAGCGACGCGAGCGGAGATCGGCGATGGCGCTCTCTTCATACGGGCAGATGTCTCATCGAGTGATGATTGTCGGCACGCGATTGAGGAAATTGTAGATAGATTCGGACGGATCAACATCCTGGTCAACAGCGCCGGCGTGATCCGTCGTAAGAGCGTGGTCGATCTTAGCGAGGAGGAGTGGGACCTGGTGCTCGATGTCTCTCTTAAGGGGACGTACCTGATGAGCAAGTACGTCATTCCGGTTATGGAGCGCACCGGCGGTAGCATCGTCAACATCGCCTCCGGCTGGGGATTGAAGGGTGGACCGCAGGCGGCCGCCTACTGCGCGGCCAAGGGGGGAGTGGTCAACCTGACGCGAGCGATGGCGATCGATCACGGCCCGCAGAATATCCGCGTCAACTGCGTCTGCCCAGGAGATGTCGATACACCGCTCCTGCGAAGCGAGGCGGTGCAGTTGGGAGCGGACACCGATAAATTCATGGCCGAGGCGGCCGATCGCCCGCTGGCGCGCGTAGGCACGCCGCTCGACATCGCCAAGGCCGTCTACTTCTTGGTGAGCGATCTCTCGCCCTGGGTCACCGGAGCGGTGGTCGTGGTCGATGGCGGTGGGTTGGCGTAAAGGAGGAGGATCGATGGATAAGAAGAAGACTGTGCACCCTTACATTCCAAACTCTGTGCCACAGGTGCAGGAAGAGATGCTAGCGGCGATTGGGGCAACGAGCATCGATGAGCTATACGAGCTGATACCGGATGATCTTCTGTTTAAGGGCAAGCTCGAGATTCCAGAAGGGTATCAGGACGAGTACTCCCTGCGCCGCCACATGAAGGAGATCCTGGACAAGAACATACCGACGAGTGAGAGGCTCTCCTTTCTTGGTGGAGGCTGCTCACCTCACTACGTTCCCGCGATTTGCGACGTGATCAATAGCCGCTCGGAGTTTCTCACCGCCTACGCCGGTGAGCCGTACGAGGATCATGGCCGCTTTCAGGCTCTGTTCGAGTATGCGAGCATGCTCGGGGAGCTGGTGGACATGGACGTGGTCAGCGTCCCCACCTACGATGGTTCGCAGGCGGCGGCATCGGCGCTGCGCATGGCGTGCCGCATCACCGGGAGGGATAGCGTCATCATCCCCCGCTCGCTCAACCCGGATCGTGCATCGATCATCAAGAACTACTGCTACCCGCAGATCGACGTGATTACGGTCGATTACGACATGCGCTCCGGCTTGATCGATCTGTCCGATCTGCAGGAGAAGCTATCGGAGCGCATCGCTGCTCTGTACATAGAGAACCCGTCGTTCTTCGGAGGGATCGAGACGAACGTAGCACAGATCGCTGATCTCACACACGCGAAGGGGGCACTCTATGTTGTCGGAGTAGATCCGATCTCGCTCGGCGTGCTTGCACCACCAGCGCAGTATGGCGCCGATCTCGTCTGTGGCGAATTGCAATCGCTGGGGATTCACATGTACTACGGCGGAGGGCGGGGCGGGTTCATCGCTTCGGCTGATGAGGAGCGGATCGTGTCCGAGTTTCCCACGCGCCTGTTTGGGATCGTTCCTACGGTCGATAAGGCGTGGGGGTTTGGAGATGTCGCCTGGGAGCGAACGTCGTTTGCAAGGAGAGAGGACTCGAAGGAATATGTGGGGACGATGGCCGCCCTGTGGGGGATCACGGCCGGTGTCTACTTGGCGTTGATGGGACCACAGGGAATGGAGGACGTGGGGCGCACGATCATGCAGCGTTCGGCCTACGCTGCGCAGGAGCTTGCAAAGATCGGGGGAGTAAGCTCTCCCGCACTTGATGCCCCCTTCTTCCAGGAGTTCATCGTCAACCTCGATGGTGCTGGCAAGAGCGCGCAAGAAGTAAACGATGCACTTCTTGAAATGGACATCTACGGTGGGATTGATCTATCGAGAGACTTTCCGAAGCTGGGGGAGAGTCTCCTCCTCTCGGTGACCGAGGTTCACACGAAAGAGGATATCGATCGGTTGGTTACAAGTGTGCGGCGGATTGTGGAGGGAAGATGAAGGGGACAGAGACGGGGTTTCACCAGGCGCGCTGGAATGAGCCGATCATCTATGATCTATCGTCACCGGGGGAGCGAGGAATCTTGGTCCCTGAGGCGGAAAGGGCGATCAAGGAATCTGTGGGAGATGCCACCTCGCGCGTTCCTGAAGGTATGAAGCGTAAGAGAGCAGCCGTGCTGCCTGAGATGGGGCAGTCGCGCGTGCTGCAGCACTACCTGCGACTGGCGCAGGAGACGCTCGGCCGCGACCTGAACATCGATGTCGGTCAGGGGACGTGCACGATGAAGTACAACCCGCCGATCAACGAGGCGTTCGTCACAACGCCGAAGATCTCAGACCTGCATCCGCTGCAGGACGAAAGTACCGTGCAGGGGGTGCTGGAGATCGTCTATCGTCTGGATCGATTCATGCGCGAGATCTCGGGCCTGGAGCGTTTCTCCTTCCAGCCGGGTGGCGGATCGCACGCGATCTACACCATGGCGAGCATGGTCCGCGCCTACTTTGAGGAGAAGGGAGAGGAGCGTGATGAGATCGTTACAACCTTCTTCTCCCACCCGTCAGATGCCGCCGCCCCCAGGCTAAAGGGATACAAGGTGATCATCGTTCCGGCGGCGGAGGATGGATTCGTTAGGCCTTCATCGCTCGAAGAAGTTGTCTCCAAGCGGACCGCCGCTCTGTTCATCACCAATCCTGAAGACACGGGGATCTTCAATCCGCACATCAAGGAGTTCACCGACCTAGTGCACTCCTTCGGTGGCCTGTGTTGCTACGATCAGGCAAACGCCAACGGCATCCTGGGGATCACGCGCGCCAAAGAAGCGGGATTCGACATGTCATTCTTCAACCTGCACAAGACGTTCGCCTCACCGCACGGCTGCGGAGGTCCGGGGTCAGGCGCGATCGGAACGACGCAAGAGCTTGCTCCCTTCCTCCCCGTGCCGCTGATCGACCGTGACAATCAGAATGGCAGGTACTTCCTGAACTACGATCTTGCCCACACGATCGGTAAGGTAAAGGATTACTACGGGGTCATTCCAGCGATCGTGCGCGCCTACGCCTGGATCATGAGCCTGGGCGCGGACGGCCTGCGTCAGGTGGCGCGCGTCGCTGTGCTCAACAACAACTACCTGCTTAGCAAGATGCGTAAGATAAAAGGGGTGAGTGCCCCGTTTGCCCCAGGAAAACACCGGTTGGAGCAGGTGCGCTACAGCTGGCAGAAACTCTCAGAGGACACCGGTGTAGTCACAACTGACATCCAACGCCGGGTGGCCGACTACGCCGGCCATTACTGGATGAGCCACGAGCCATGGGTCGTTCCCCAGCCGGTCACCCTGGAGCCGACCGAGTCCTACTCCAAGACCGAACTCGATAAGTACGCCTCGATCATGGAGCACATCTCCAAGGAGGCGTACGAGAACCCCGATCTTGTCGTGGGATCTCCCTACAATAGCACGATCGGGAAGATGGCTGATCATTCTTACCTCGATGATCCCAAGAAGTGGGCGATCACCTGGCGGGGATACAGGAGAAAGTACCGCGGGTACTTCGATCCCAGACGCGGGGAGCCGCCCTTGGCGGGATGACAGTTATATTGCCGGGTTCTGACATGCGGCGAAAATTGGGGGCGCAAATACTGACGAGGCACGTGTTCTTGCAATGGACCACGCTGTTGGCTATAGTTTTCGTATGTGCAACGGCGAGGATTGCCGCTTTCCCGTGCGGATGCGCCTTAAGAGGCAGATTGATTTCGAGCGCGTCTTTCGCCAGGGAAGGTCGTGGAAGGGGAAGTGCTTCCAATTTCGTGTCTTTGCTACTTCGAGGGAGGCACGCATAGGAATAGCTGTCTCTCGCCGGTTTGGAAATGCAGTCGAGCGAAATCGAGTGAAGCGGATGATCAGAGAGGTGTTCCGCTGCCACAAGGCCTCCTTCTACGGCGTGGACGTTATTGTCCAGCCGAGTCCGAGGTGTAAAGGATTAGAAGCGGCGCAGTTTGAGCAAGTCTTGCTCGATGAGTACGCTGAAGGAATGGGGACAGGAGTGAGAGATGGAAAAAGAAGTAATCTTCCTGACAAAGGACGGGCATGCGCTGATGCAGGAGGAACTGGATAAGGCTAAGAAGATCCTGTACGAAGAGATCCCTGAGAAGCTGAAGACTTCCAAGACGAACGGCGGTGACCTGCGTGAGAATAAGGAATACATCTACCTGCAGAGCGAGCAGCAGTACTACGAACGCGAGGTGCATCGCCTGAGGACAATCCTCGATTCCGCGCAGATCATTTCCGAGGAGGAGATCTCCAAGGACGAGATCGGGGTCGGCACGCAGTTTATCCTGCAGGACATGGAGGATACAGAGAGCGGGACGTTCAGACTTGTCAGTTCGGCTGAGGTCGATCTGGAGAATGGAAAGATCTCGGTTGACTCACCTGTCGGGCAGGCATTGATCGGAAAGCGCGAGGGAGACAAGATTAAGGTCAACGCTCCCGGCGGGAAGTTTCATTTCCGTGTCATTGCGATAAACACGTAATAACAATGACTGAACCCCTAATGCAAACCCGGCTGCAGAAGCTGCAGCGCCTGCGCCAGCGGGGAGTGGATCCATACCCGCCGCGGTTTTCTCCGAGCCATTCGATCCTACAGGTGGCAGAGCGTTTTTCCTCACTTGCCGCTGAAGAGAAGAGCGGTGAGACGGTGACTGTTGCTGGTCGCCTTGTTGCCCTGCGTCATATGGGGCGCGCCGCATTCCTCGACCTGCGCGACGGAAGCGGGAAGATTCAGGTGCACGCTTCTCTCGATATGCTCGGTGAAGAAGAGTACGCTGAAATCTGTGACAGCGATATCGGTGATTTCCTCGGAATTACAGGGGAAGTCTTTCGCACGCGCCGTGGTGAGCTGACGATTTCAGCCGCGAAGTGGACCCTCCTCTCCAAGTCGTTGCGCCCACTCCCTGAGAAGTGGCATGGGTTGAAGGATGTGGAGTTGCGCTATCGCCATCGTGCGCTCGACCTGATTGCCAACGAAGGCGTGCGAGAGGCATTCACACGCCGCTCGCGCATGATCGCTGCGATCCGTCGCTATCTTGACGAGAACGGATTTCTGGAGGTGGAGACGCCGATGATGCAGCGGCTCGCTGGCGGGGCGACGGCGCGACCGTTCGTCACGCATCACAACGCGCTCGATATCGACCTCTACCTTCGTGTCGCTCCCGAGCTCTACCTGAAGCGGCTAGTGATCGGGGGGCTAGAGCGGGTGTATGAGCTGGCCAAGAACTTCCGCAACGAAGGAGTCTCGACAACGCATAACCCCGAGTTTACCACCCTCGAGGTCTACCAAGCGTACAGCGATTACGAGGGAATGATGGCGCTTGCCGAGAACCTTGTCGCTGATTGCGTCCGCGCTGCTACCGGTGGGACGACCGTAGTCTATCAAGGAAATGAGATTGATTTCTCATCACCTTGGGCGCGAATCAGCCTGATCGAGGCGGTGGAGGAGGCGTCAGGGATTGCGATCGACGGCTCCTCGGCAGAAGAGATAGTTTCCCAGGCGCACGGCAAAGGGATCGATCTATCAGGTCTGTCGCGCGGGAAGATCATCGAGCATCTGTTCGATCGTTTCCTGGAGTCAACGCTGATTCAACCGACGATCGTCAAGGACTATCCGATCGAGATATCGCCGCTGGCGAAGATGAAGGCGGGCGAGGATGGGATTGTAGAACGATTCGAGCTATTCATCGGCGGAATGGAACTGGCCAACGCGTTCAGCGAGCTGAACGATCCGCTCGAGCAGCGGGAGCGGTTTGAGGCGCAGGAGCAGCTCCGTTCTGCTGGGGATGAAGAGGCGCAGCGGGTGGACGAGGATTTCTTGTTCGCTCTTGAACACGGGATGCCGCCCACCGGCGGGATCGGTCTTGGGATCGATCGTCTGGCGATGCTGGTCACTGATGCGCGCTCGATCCGTGATGTGATCCTCTTTCCCGCGTTGCGGGGCAGGGGGGAGTGATGAACTTCTGGTCACGTGCGATAGGTAAAGTGGATGCGCTGATTAACAGCCTCTTGCGTTGGGATGAACACATGCTGGAGGCAATCAGCGAGAACCACGCATTGGAGCGCATGTCTACGATCTTCATTGCTGCCACCTACATGGGAGACGGATACCTGTGGGGAGGGCTGGGGTTAGGCCTGATCTTGTTTGGACGACCGATAGACCGCTTGTACGTCATCCTCGGTGTCGGCGTGATGATCGCCAGTATCGCCATATTTCGCATGTTTAAGGTGCTCTTCGCGCGTCCCCGCCCGATCCTCGTTGTCTCTCCCCTTCGCTCGAGGTTTCTCGATAGCTACTCCTTCCCGTCCGGTCATGCAACAACATCGTTTGCCCTTGCCTGGGTCGTCTCCGTTTGCTACCCGCACACCTGGGTGCAGATTGCCATCTACTTGGCGGCGATTGCGATTTCATTCTCGCGTGTGTATATGCGCGAGCACTATCCGCTCGATGTCATATGCGGCGCGCTCCTCGGTACGGCTATCGCCGTCTACCTTCTTCCTCTTCTGCAACGTGTAGTCTTCTAGCGTTCTTATTGCTGATAGATCATTGTAGGAACACACTGGGTTCACATAATGCCAATGCCAAGAATTCACCACGAAAAACACGAAGAATGAGATCCGATAAATCGTCGAACCACGTGATCGACTGTACGATTGAGATCCACTGCGATCTTGCCCAGAATTATCGGTTCCTGCTCTCTTGGAGCGGGTAAGCAAAGAGAAAGGGTCGAAGGCCAAGGCTCTCGCAGAGGCAGAGAACTGTTTCACCACGAAGGACACGAAGGACACGAAGGAATCAGAGGACGAAGCGCTTGATCCTGCTTTTGAGCCTGGGGAGGGCTGTAGTAGCCAGGACATTGCACAGTCAATTGCTACATTTGACAGCTTACCCCATTCCATTCTTCGTGTCCTTCGTGGTGAATCCTCCTTGGTATCCGTCCTGTGCAACCGGAATTAGAAGTTACTATCTACTCAAAACAGCAAGGAACCGAATTATCACGACACTGACAGATGGTGGATCAAGCGCTCCGTTCTTTGACTCCTTCGAGTCTTTCATCGTGAGGGATCTACGTCCTTTTTGAGATCTTGCGCGCAATTGCGTATAATATGGTGCGTTGCGCAACGAGCGACGCAAGGAGAGATAAATGAAGAACTACCTTTCCAAACGGGCTTCCGGAGCGAAACGTTCCGCCATTCGTGAGTTGCTCAAGCTCACTGAAAAACCTAATATTATCTCGTTTGCTGGTGGTCTCCCCGCACCGGAGACCTTTCCTCACGATGAGTTCGCGGAGATCGCTGCCGACGAACTGCGTGGACACTACGAAAATGTCCTTCAGTATGGACTCACAGAAGGGAGTATCACCCTGCGACACGCAGTGGCCGATTGGCTCAGGCCGCACGGGCTCAACCTTTCTGTCGATCAGATGTTGGTGACCACCGCCTCACAACAGGCGTTAGACCTGTTGTCCAAGGCGTTCATCGACACTGGAGATGTGGTCTTTGTCGAGGCACCAACCTACCTTGCAGCGTTGCAAACATTCAGTCTGTTCGAGGCCGACAAGATTGGCATTCCTTTGGAAGATGACGGAATGAATCTGGACATCCTCGAACAGGAGATCACAAAGGCACGCAGTGCCGGGAAGAGACTGAAGGCAATCTACGTTATTCCGGACTTTCAGAATCCAACCGGCATCACGATGTCACTAGAGAAGCGCAAGCGCCTTCTTGAGATCGCAAGAAGAGAGGAACTACTGATCTTCGAGGATGATCCGTATGGGCAGCTCCGTTTCGCCGGAGAGTCCCTTCCATCGATTCGTAGTCTGGACGAGGAGGGACGCGTGATCCTGATGATCACATTCTCCAAGGTCCTCGCCGCTGGCCTGCGCTTAGGTGTTCTGATCGCCGACGATCCGTTCATGGATGTCTTCGTGCGGGTGAAGCAGGCGACGGACCTATGTACCAGCAAGCTGACGCAGCACATAGCTGCACGTTACATCAACGAATATGGGATAGAGGACCACCTTGAGAAGATCCGTGCCATCTATCGTGTGAAGCGAAACGCGATGGTCAGTGCCCTGGAGAAGTACATGCCCAAGGACGAAGGGATCACCTGGACCAATCCCGAGGGAGGGCTCTTCCTGTGGATGAGGCTCCCCGAGGAGATCGATACCGAGAAGATGTTCCCGCGTGCACTGGAGAGCAAAGTGGCCTACGTGATCGGAAACGCGTTCTACGTTGACGGTCGCGGCAGAAACGAGATGCGTCTCTCATTCTCGCTTGGAACGCCGGAGCGGATCGAAGAAGGGATCAAGCGCCTGGCCAAGGTTGTGCGCCAGGAACTCGCGGCAAAACGGGCACAACCCCTGTCCGCGTGAGCGCAGCAGGACAAGTGTCAAGAATAGGGCGAACAGCGCTGGTGGGATTTCTCCTGCTGGTGCTGTTTCCCCTTCTTGCTGTGGGGCAAGTTCTCCTCTTGCACGGATGGCGCGGTGATGGGACCAATTGGAACGAGTGTGTACATGTTATGACCGCCGCACCATACAATATAAGCCCGGACCAGATTTTCTCCCCCTCGCTGCCAAACAGCGTCTCCCTCGTCGAATGGACAGCAAACATTGCGAAGTACATCGATTCCTTGCCCGAAGATGTACGCCTCACCGTGATTGCGCACAGTTTTGGTGGAACGAGCATCCTTTTCTTGTTTATTGTCGCACACCACGTTGAGAAGGGTGATCTTGCGCAATGGGCGATCGACCTAGGCGATCAAGACGCGGAACTTGGCTCGATCATCACTGCATTAGTCTCCTTTCCCGATCCCGATCTGTTCGTTCGTGCCGCCCACAGGGTGAACCGGGTCTTCCTTTATCATCCGGCACTTGGTGGGGGTTGCCTTGCTTGCAGCGCATGTGGCGAGGTTCAAGTTCCCCTCATCTGCGATGATGCTGTACGCGACATGTGTGTGTTAACAACCACAAAGGATCTCCTATTCAGTGCAGATGAGATTGAGGCACTGGAGGTTCCTGTGGTTGATATTTATGGGACTCACACCTGGTGCCCGGGCGTTTGTCTACCTACATCAGAATCAGATGGAAGTGTTTCCCTTAGTGGGCAACGGTTATTCCTGACGAAAGAGAACTATCACGAGATCGATGGCGGCGCTGTCTGTCATATTGATTTCATCATCAACATGCGCCACGCCGCCGAGGACCTCGTCAAGATCGCCTTTCCTACGAAAGAACGCCAGGCAGCCTCTCAATGAAGCGCGTTATCAGCCGCACTGTGTTCTCGAAGTCGTTCAACCGCAACGTCGATGTCGGCGAGTGAATGAACCGGCAGGGGACGGAGACGACACCGGCCAGGATACCAGCTCGCGTAGTATGAATCGCTCCGGCATCGGTTCCTCCGTAGGTGGGGAGCTTGTACTGATAGGGGATCGCGGCATCATCGGCCACGCTCTCGATTGCCTCGATCAGCCTGCGGGAGACGACGATCGAGCGATCGGCGACAGTGATCGCCGGACCCTTGCCGAGGCGTACTGGCTGGCTGCTCTGCGCTACGCCGGGCATGTCCGCGCCGATCGTCCCTTCGAGTGCGATCGCCAGATCGGGATCGATCTGATACGCCGACGTGCGCGCACCGCGCAGCCCGACCTCTTCCCCGACGACGAAGGAAAAGACGATGTCGATATCCAGATCCTTCTTCGCCAAGCGGCTCGCTGTCTCGATCATCACTGCACAGCCGGCACGGTCATCGAACGCCTTTCCGGTAACATATCCGTTGTGTAGCTCGATAAATGGGTAGTGAATTGTCAGCGGATCTCCGATGTGAAACCCCATATCGAGCGCGTCCTGCTGCGATGTCGCACCGACATCGATAAACATCTTCTCTATTGGGATGGGCTTCTTGCGCTCCTCGTCGGTAAGGATGTGCGGCGGAGCAGACCCGATCACACCATGGCGCTTCTCGCCGCTGCGGGTGAGGATCTCCACCCGATGCCCGGGGATAATTCGCGGGTCCCATCCTCCCAGCGGAGCAAAACGCAGGTAGCCCGAGTCTTCAATCCACTTCAGGATAAACCCCACTTCATCCATGTGCGCATCGAGCATCAGGGTGAAGTCACCTTTGCCCTTGCGTATAGCAAACAGGTTTCCCAGCGTGTCAGTCTTCACTTCATCTACGAACGGTGAGACGAGCTCAGTGATCTGATCGCGTACCTCGTCCTCAAACCCAGATACTCCGAATGCGTCGGAAAGCTGGCGCAGTAAGTCGATCGATTGCATATATCCTCCTTCTTGCAAGTGGTGATTATAGGGCGTGACTCGTTTCCCGCAATGAGCTTGCAGCAACCAGTACTCAAAACTGACGTGTTCATCCCTGTGTCGCTCACAGCAGAGGCACCATTTCACGGCGCCGCGCGGCTCGATCCCCATTTTGGCAAGTGTCAGCAGCTTCTTATCATCGATGAGAGCGATCGATTCGATGCATGGCCCAGCCCTACGGATGGTGATAGCGGAGGGCAGGGAGTTTCCCTTGCTGCTCGACTTACAGGGACTGAATGCGACGCGCTTATCACCGGCGTGATAAACCCGCAGGCGTACGATGTGCTGCGCGAAAGTGGAATCGCTGTCTACCTGGCGGACAAGGGATCGATCCTTGAGCTTGTGGAGCTAGCGCGAAACGGCTCGCTGCAGCCCTCGACGAGAGAGCAGGTAGAGTCTTCCTTCTCAGCTCGCGGCGCGGAGTGCCATTGACGCTACGGGCAGTGGATAAGCCCCTGTGCCCACAGGCAGCCGCCGCAGGAGGGAGCGGGATTGCCGTAGCAGTCCTCGCCGTTTTCCAGCGCCAGTGAGCAGCTTCCGCAATAGGCACACGGCGCAAAGGTGAACTGCGTCACGCGACGTCGGAAAGCCGCATACTCTCTGTCCCTCCACAAGTCGGAGATAGATCTCGCTTGAACATTCCCGACCACGTATCGGTTCGTCACTCGCTCTGCACCGTTCAGGAACGATGCGTGGGAGTGAAGGAGTTCGAGGCACGGGCTCATCTCGCCGTCCCAGGCGATTGCTGCCGCCCCCTGCTCGATGAACGGGCAACGATTGCGTCCCGTATCAACGGGGACGCCGCCAACCACAAGCCTGGCGCTCCCTGTCAAAGTTTGAAGCAAGATCTCCGGGAAGATTAGTGCCGGGTCAAGCCTGGGCAGGGTCACTGTCAACCGATCCCGCGCTGGATACGCCTCTTCGTTCACTAGATCCCGATAAAGTGCCTCATCAAGCAGTGCTCGTGTATAAGGGAGGACGTGGCTTACGTGAAAAGCCGATGCCCCCAGTTCCTGCGCCAGTCTTAGCAAAGCGGGAAGGTCAGCGATATTGCGCTTCATCGCCACAAACGCTATCCCAAGTTGCGGCGCCTTCACTCTCCTCTTGCGTCGAACATCGGAGAAACGCTCGATGTTGGCGAGCACCTTCGGCAGTTCCGCCCCGAGACGGACATCGGAGTAGCTACTCGGCGTCGCCCCATCGAGTGATACCCACAACCGATCGAGTCCGGCCTGGATCAGGCTGCGACTCATGCCCTCTGTAAGGAGCGTCCCGTTTGTAATGAGTTCTGTGCGCGAACCAATGACGTTGGCCCTCCGTATCATCTCCACTATTTCGGGGTGGGAAAGAGGCTCACCAAACCCGCCGAAGAAGACTGTCGGACGTAATGGCAACTCCTCAATCCCGACTATGATGCGCTCAAACGTCTCCTTGTCCATCATTCCAGTCGGTTCATCCCAGGAGTTGCGGATGCAGGTGCGGCAATGAAGATTGCAGTTGCTCGTCGGCTCGATGTACAGCTTGGCAAGAAGATCTGCCGTGGGACGCAGCGAAAGGACGTTCTGTTCGTTATCGGCGATAATCTCCGATCTCCTTGTGATCCCATACTGAGCGGCAACTCGTTCCGGAATGAGAAATGGTTTCTTCTGGTCATCAAGCATCATTTTTAGGCGGTCCTCATCCTTCGCCGATCGTTGTGCATTTTCCCTGCTCATTGCGGTTGCCTCCAATGAACTACCCGGCCGCAAGCACGCGGTCTATCAAGAAGCTTTGTAAGAACTACGCCCCAAGGGGCGGCGAATCAACCCCTGCAGGGGATTGAAAGGAAGACAATTGTATGTAATATTTCGCTTGGGTGCATTAACAAATGGATAACAATGAGATGCGTAGTCCGCTTGATGAGAGGATCGCCGAGGTAGGCCAGGCCCTTGCCCATCCGTATCGGATTCAGATTCTGCGGCTCCTCTCCAAGGGTGAACTCTGCGGCTGCGAGATAGTGCCGCATTTCCAGCTTGATCAGTCTGGGATATCGCGGCATCTAAACGCGCTCCGTCGAGCCAGATTGGTCACACCGCGTCGTGACGGAGTGCGTGTCTATTGGCACCTATCATCTTCTAAAGTTAAAGATTTGCTACAACTCTTGGAAGCAAAGATGAGGGAGAATAATGAATGAAGAATACAATGATTCAGCGGTGGTAGTGAATCCCCTACAGGGGTTCAT